>CALXLN010000085.1 GCA_944389215.1 uncultured Opitutales bacterium | reverse complement strand
CCGCGGTAGCCCCACTGCGGCTCGGACATCACCGTTGTGTGCTCCGGCACTTTTAAATCGTGGCAGAGATACTTGCCCGACGGAAAATATACGCTGCCCTGCACCTTGCCCGCTGCGTCCAGCGCCTTTTGTATCGCTTCGCTGTCGGGCGTTACTCCGTCTCCCTTGGCACCGAAGTCCTTCACGTTAAAAACCGACGTGCTTGTTGCGCCGGATTTGTCCTCTATCTCCGCCATCGATTTTGACGGCGCTATCGCCGCCGCCGCAATGCCGGCCGCCCCGGCTAGCCCAATACTCTTTATGAATTCGCGCTTGGATGTCTTCATGATTTTAAACTTTCCCCCTTTTTTAATTTATAAAAACTATTTTCCCGAATACGAACTCCCGACATTGTTTTTTAGAACAAACTCTTTGCCGTGGCCTCCCCTGTCTAGAATCATCTCTTTGAGATAGCCTTTATAAAAAGTGTTAGAAGTTATTGAACAATACTCTAAATTAGCCAGAGTCATTCCGTAATTCGGCGTTACCACTCCCTTTCCGCGGTCGTCTTTGCCGGCAGCCGCGGAATTGCAGACAACACTTATGCCCCTGCAGCCGTCAAATATCATCTGGGTGGAATAATCTAGGCCTTCGCCCAGCATCGACGAATCCTTGCCGCAACGACGAATGACATTTCCGCTGACGGTAGTTGTGCGCATGCCGGCAAGATAAATTCCCGCGCCGCCGTTTCGGTCGAAGCAGTTGCCGGTAATATCCCAAGCGTCTCCGCCGTTTATATACATTCCGTAACCCTTGTTCCACTCCACGCGGTTTGCCGTAAACATAATAGTCGCCGCCCCTTTTTCCGCGCCAAAGCCGTGCTGCCCATTGCCGGAAAGCTGGTTGTCTGTAACAAATCCGTCCCACCCCACGACGGCGATTCCGCTGCCGTTATTGCGGTAAAAATGGCTGTGCCTGACTATGAAAAGCCATATGCGAAGCAAGTACAGACCGTGCCCGGAAAAGTGCTGAACTTTACAGTCGTCTACGACAATAGAATCCTCTTTTTTGCTGAATTCCGTGGCGTTGTTTAAAAATATTCCATGAATCAATTTCTCGGCTTTCGGATTTCCCTTTATCTGCAAACCGTGAAGATGCACTCCGAAAGCGCCGGTAATATTCAATACGCAATCGGCCTCATCGCTGTCCAACACTAAAACCGCGCCCTTCTGTGCTGGCGAAAATCTCCATACAGGATCTGCCAGCAACGTGGTGTGCTGGTGAACTTTTAAATCGTGGCACAAATATTTTCCGGAGGGGAAATAAACCGTCCCCTGCACCATTCCGGCGGCGTCGAGCGCCTCTTGAATGGCTTTGGAATCGTGAGTTTCCCCATCGCCTTTGGCGCCAAACTCTTTTACATTAATAATACTTTGACTGCGGGCGCCTGTGCGGGCAAAAGCCTCGCGCTGGGCGGAAGTCATCATGAGTCCCGCCGCGCCCATAGCAGACAAACTTTTCACAAAGTTTCTTCTACCAATATTCATAAATGAGTCCCTTAATCTAAAAACAGCTTAAACGATTTCTAAAAAGATTAAAACCTTTTTCTTTTAAATATTAAAAAAAACTCGAAAAATACAAAAGCGCCGCCGGCCGAAATGCAAAAATATCAACCGTTTTGCGTTTTAATTATCGCACCGCTGCGCGCTTGGCTTATATTGCCAATACGCCCTCGGCAACCAACAGCTTTGCAATTGCACACTTGCCGCTTTGCGCCGATTATTCGACGCTGCACATGTTTAGACAATATCCGGCAAGCCAACCGGTTAGCCGGTCGATATCCGAGCCCCTTTGCTAAACGCTTCTTCTGAAAATCGCGCGAAAAACCAAGTCCCTAAAAAAAACGGCGGGACAAATCTTATGCCCGCCGCCATAAAAAAGTGTTTTGTCCGCAAATTAAGATTTTCTTCCGCGGCGCAAGAAAGCTAGAGCCACTGCAAATGCCCCGAATATCAAAGCCATATCGGAAGGTTCGGGAATCGCGGTAAAAACAACATTCAAGCCGCCGTCGTCAGCGTATGAGAAATCCGCCTTTATGCCGTCTTGTCCGGTAAACTGGGCTATGAACTTCTTTACATCGTAAGGCAAAACCGTTATGGACGGATACCACTCTATAAGTTTGTAAGTCATTCCCAAAACCACGGGGGCGTCTATTACGAAAGAAAATTTAAAGAGATCGTCTGAAGCGGCCGTCATTACATCAGTCGCATCCAAAAGGGATATCAAATCGCAATCGACGTCATTGATATTAAACTCGAGATAACCACCGGCCATTTCTATATTTTGCGCGTAAAGCATTCCGATATCTCCATTTTTGCCCGTAGCGCCAAAATATCCGCCGTTTAATATTACTTTGCCTATGCCCCAATCGGGAGAACCGTTCAAACGGCCTTCGCCGTCCGCCTTTACAAGCAGCTTGCCGCTGTTTACGGTGGTAGTTCCCCTATACCATGTCTGCCCATTTATATACTGGGTGCCTGTGCCGTTTTTTACTATCGACAATGTTCCTGCCGTACCGACTGAACCGGTATCGCCGTAACTCATATCCGTCATTTTCAGATAAGAATAGTATGTTCCGCTTCCGGTAAGAGTGAGAACAACATTAGAAACCGTATTGCGGTCTCCGCCGACAAAGTCGGTGCACATAAAAGAAGTGGAATCGCCCGTCAAGCCCGCCGCAGAAATTTTTACAGTTTTGTCCAGACCAGAGCCGGCGCCGAGAACAAACTGCTGGCTCTTTACCTGCAATTCTCCGTTTATAATCATTTCGGCGTTTGTATCTTGCGTAAATTTAAGATAGCTTTTGCCTGCCGTAAACTTGTCGACATAATTGCCGAGAACTTCGAATTTCTGCGCTATTACAAAATTCTGGACTGACGTTTCAACGGATTCAGCCACAATCTTTGCGTTTCCGGTTTTAAACGTGAGCGAAGATCCAACTTCCCCGTCGACGCTTGAGGCGATTCTTCCGATTTTTCTGTCGCTGTCGTGCGTAGAATATATCACAAAGTTTGCGACAGTGTCGCCAGATGCAATCTCTATATTGCCCATATCGAACTGCCCGGTCGCCTGGTCTGCAAAAGAAGTTCCATAATAGACATTTGATGCGCCTTTTATAACCATGTTAGTATTGGACAAATTGACATTGGCCCAATTAAACAGAGTGGCGCCGGAGCTTTCATTAATGCCCTTGGCAAAATTCAAAGTGGAATTGTCCAAAGTTATCGTGGAACCTGAAGCGATTGAGAACGAATTTGTATATATATTGAGCTTTGAACCGTTGGTAAGATTTACGTCTCCGCTAAGGGAAAGCGATGTGAGATATTCACCGGTTCCCATGCTTCCAAAATATACCACCCCTGATTTTAACACGTTTATATCCCCAACGCTTACCGCAAACGACCCGCTATTTTGGCGGCGGCGGATTTTAACTTCGTTGCCGTCGACAGACGAGGCGTTTAAGGTGATGCCGTCGTAAACGGAAAGTATCGTGTTGTCTCCAGCGTTATACAAGTGCAAATCTCCGTCGTAATCGCCAGTATTATCGCCCCAATAAACTCCACGAATCAAAGTTTCTTTATTTTCGCCCAAAAATCCGAAGACTTGCCCGTCTGTAAGAGGAGAAGTCCAATTGAACTTGCCGATAACCCATGAAGCTTTATCGACAGTGGAGGCGGGACGAATAATTTCATCCGGGCTGGTACTCCAACTGCTGACATAATCAATTGAAGATTGATTGGTGCCGTTCCAAAAAATATTTGCATCTTAAGACGTCAATACAGCCGCTTGCAACGATGTCCCGGCAATCAGTGAAATATAAAGGGGCAATACATATTTGTTCGATTCCATAATAATTCCAATATTTCACCTGATGTATATATGTCAATTTTATTCTATCTTATATTTGATAATAACTTAGCAAATATCAAAAGAGAATAATTGCCTTGACCCGCAAAAATTTTTATATTTAAAACATCATGCCGTATGGCAAACAAATTGTTTCTTGCAACTTTTATGTTTTTGGCGGCAAGCTTCTGCCAAGTTTCAGCGTATACTTTTATGTTTACAGCACACAATAGAGGCGAAGCCGTAATTGCGAATTCCGACGGAGAAATTTTCCTAAAAATTCCCGCAAAACATCCGCAATCGGCAGATATTTCCGAAGACGGCAACCGAATTTTCATAAGCGAAATCGACGGCGCAAAAATGTGCGACATCACCACCGGAAAAACTTTATGGAAATATACCTGCCCTTCAATAAGTTGGGATGGAGACGAATCTCAAGTCAAAAAAGGAGAAACGGTTCGGCTTGAAAACCCCGTTGCGCAAATACTCGGCGGCGGAAGATTTCTCGTCGGCAACGAGGGAATGTCCGTTCTTTTGGAAATAGACGACAAATCGAATGTTTTAAAGGCCATTGAATCTGAAAGCTTGAAGAAGGTAAAACACGGCGAATTCAGGCTGGCAAGCAAAACCCAGGCAGGAACTTATTTGTTTCCGCTGCTTTCTTCTAATCTGCTGACCGAATACGATTCAAACGGAAAGCAGATTTTGCGCATAGACACCGGGACAGGCGTCGTGGGCGCGGTCAGATTGGAAGACGGAAATATTTTGGCAACGGGACTTTTCGGAGTGGCGATATTCGACAGAAAAGGAAAGAAAGTTTGGGACTTCCCGTCAAAAGAAATCCAAAAGGCGTTGAAAGTCTCCGAAGAAATAGTGCTTTGCGACGTAAAGATTCTTCCCAGCGGCAACTACCTTTGCACGACATATGCAGGCGAAAACGTTCCGGACATCATAGAAATCTCCAGGGACAAAAAAATAGTGAAAACAATCGATTTCCCCGAATACACGCATTTATCAGGGCTCAAGATTTTAACAAACCGCCAAGCGGAAAACATTCTAAAAACAAATCTCCCGCGATAGAAAATCCATTTGCCTGACACGCAAATTGCGGCGCATCCGCCATTCGCGCTTATTTTAGTTTTCAAATTCCGTCTTTCAACATGGAATGCGGACGCACTTGCAAAACATCTTTTAGAAGTATTCAAGCATTCTGCGCCAAAAGCCGTAGAATGGGAAAGAAGAAGGCGGCAGAAGATGAGGACTTTTTACAAAGCCCCATGCGACATTCAATTCATACAAGATATTAAATATATCAAGGAGTAATTAAAGTCTT
>CALXLN010000084.1 GCA_944389215.1 uncultured Opitutales bacterium | reverse complement strand
CAACTGAATATCACATGAGGCATTGTAGGATATTTCTTATCCTCTTTGCCTCTCTCTTTTTCTAATCTTTTTGCTTCTTCTCTTAGCCCGTATTTTTTCATCATCCCACTGAGTTTGACGTAGAGCGATCCGCAAAGAGCAATAAATTAAAGGAATCCAAAATTTTTGCTTTTTAGAAAGCCCTCTTCCAGCAAAAGCCGGCATAACAGATAGAATGGCTTATATTTTGCAAGCTAAGACCTGCAATTCTCATTGCTTCGGAAAACAATAATCGGCTCATAGCGTTTTTCTATTTATTTAAAATGTTGTTTAGATGCGCAACAATGGCCTGCCCTTTCGCCAGCATTATTGAATATGATATTTCCGACAATGAAATTTTATCCATTGCCCAATTGGGATTTCGGTTCTTATCAATGGCTTTATTCATAACCGTTACATAGGCTTTTCTTGAAAATGAAAACAATGTAGTTACATCTTTATGACATTTTTCACAAAGAATCATTATGTTGCGATCTTTATTTTTTAAGTCCCCGAAAAACTCTTTGGGTTTTATGTGATGGCCTTGTTTAGCCATATCATCAAGCTTTTTTCCGCATATACAACAGCATTCAGATTTATTTTTAGCTCTTTTTATAGAATTACCCATATCAGATATTAATGTTTTATTTATTTATATTTATAATGTTATGTAAATGTTGTAAACAACAAACAATTAACCAATCGGAAATATTTTTTATAAATTTATAAAAAAATTCACCATACCTTATAATCCAACTAGTCGCCTCCACTAAACGCAGAATTTTACCAATACACTGCCTGGATAAAACCGTATATGCAATATCAAGAGCAGGCTTGCCAAAATTGAAGTCGTTTTTTTTGCGCCAAAACCTATACGGTTAAACCGCCCAAAAAAACATTTAACTGCCACATATAAAGCGTACGCGCACAAGACAGGCGCTTCATTGTTTTCTTTTCAATCCTTAACACGAAAAAAAATGCAAATCCGGCGCCGGAATGCCTCGGTTTTATTCGGAATTCGGCGCCGTATTTTTTCCGCAAGAAAAACTTCGCACGAATTTAACGCGGCAAAATAAATTCCCAATTTTGATAAATCTTAAAGCACGGAATTTTACAGGGAATAAAGGCACAAAAGAACAATTTATCTTGCTATGTGAGCATTAATATATCTTACTGACTTTATTTATCACACAAACAAAAATATGATTACATTTTTTCTTGCGATATGTATCGCCATGGGGGTTAGTTTCCTTTGTTCAATAATGGAAGCCGCAATTTTAAGCTTAAATCCCGGCAAATTGGCTTTGCTTCAACAAAAGAAGCCAAAAGCCGGAAAAATTTGCGCTGAATTTAAAAGGAATATAGAAAAGCCCATAGCCGTAATATTGATACTAAATACAACTGCCCACACATTTGGCGCGGCAATTGCCGGCGCGGAATTTGACAAGCTTTTTGGAAGCAATTATATTTGGCTGTTTTCTTTGATATTTACAATCCTCATGGTTCAATACACGGAAATCCTGCCCAAAACCTTGGGAGTAAGATTTAACCTGCAGGTAATGTCATTGACGGCGCGCTTCTTAAAAATCGCAATAAAAGTTATTAACCCTATAATATGGTTTGTGCATTTTGTAAACCGCCCGTTTGAATCTCCAAAAACAAAAGAAGAAAAAAATGCTTCCCTTGACGAATTGGATGCTTTGGCGACTGTCGCCCGCGAGGAAAAAGCAATAACCAAACTTCAAGAGTTCGCCCTGCATGAAATCCCTGATTTGCAAGAAGACCATGTTACCAAAATTATGATTCCGATTGAAAACACAATTTGCGTGCAGTCTTCAATGGGCAAAGAGGAAGTTTTGAAAATTATGCGCAAATACAAGCACTCTAGATATCCGGTCATATCGCATATTGGAGAGCAGGAGTTCATAGGCGTGATAGAGCTTAGAAATATGATGTTTTGCTCCGACGACAATTGGCAAAAGTACATAACAATGGCTCCGGTAATCGACGGCAAAGAAACGCTTCTCCACATTGCAGAAAACATCCAGCAGTTCGACTCAAAAATTCTGTTGGTGCGCAATGAGGCCGGCAGGATATCGGGAATTTTGACGACAAACAACCTTTTCACTCATCTTTTCCCGAAACAGGCAAGCTAGGCTCCCATAAAAAAGTCCTGCTTGTAAGTAGCCGAATATTAAAAAAGCGCCCATTCCAAATGTTTTTTCAGCGGAGAATAAACGCAGAAAATACGGATTTTTCGCGTAAAACCGCAGATATCCCCCAAACTAACGCGCCCGCGCGGCTGAAAAGTCTTCCATATTCTACTGGCAGACGCTTTCGTTCTGAAAACTAAAATTGGCTTCGGTTGCGCGGGAAGAAAAAATGCGGCTTGTACGCGCCTTCTATCTTTAAGAGTTTTACCTTTAATTCCAATCCGCCTGCATAACCGGTTAAATTTCCATTCGCCCCAACCACCCTATGGCATGGAATTATTATGGCAATCGGATTGCGCCCCACCGCGCCTCCAACTGCCTGCGCGGACATTTTTGCGATTCCGCGCACGCGGGCAATTTCTTTTGCCAATTCTCCGTATGTTGCGGTTTCCCCGTATGGGATAGAACAGAGCCTGCGCCATACCGACCGCGCAAAATCTCCGCCTCCGTGCGGCGAAAGCGGCAAATCAAAAGGCGAAACTTTTTTTCTTTTGAAATACGCGTCGAGCCATTTTCTGGCTTGGTCGAATATTTTCAGAGTTTCCCGCGAATGCGAGTTCTCAAAAAACGCATCTTTAGCCTCGCTTTTTATGCTAAGCGCGGAAAGGCTTAATCCGTCGTCGCTTTCAAGAATTATTGAGCCCAGACATGATGGATATTCTATAAAAAAAGCCATTTTCTTGATGTGGTTCAGACTTTCGGAAACGGTTTTATTCAACTCCAGTTTAAATAGCCCGACAAATAAATTTTTCCGTTTTCCAATTTCTAAGGTTTACATATTAAACCATAAACGTTTCTTTTGCAATTTCTATAATGCGGAAATTCCGGCTACTCCATAAAAATTAAGCCGCCAAATGTTTAAAGCTTGCCCGACAGCAAAATTGAAACTATTTGTTATACAATTTTTGATGGAGGGAAAACGATAAAAGAAACACTATCCACAGCACTCGCGATTTTAACCTGCGCAATATGCGCAAACGCAAAGAATGTAGAAGTAGACAATTTTAAAGCGCTAGCCGACGGCAAAACCAACAACCTTGCGGCAATACAAAAGGCCATAGACGAATGTTCCGCAAGCGGCGGCGGCGAGGTAATATTCTCGGAAAATGGCGGCACATATTTATCTGGAGGCCCCATAATCCTAAAAAACAACGTAACGCTTAGAATTCCCCGCAATGCTATTCTAAAAGCGATTCCCGCTGAAACCCAACAAAAGGCTTTATTTACGCCAAGGGCGCGAAAAACATAGGCATAACCGGCGGCGGCACAATAGACGGAAGCGGCGGAGATTACATCGTAAAGGAGGCGGCTCCCAAAAGATGCAATCTTGTCCTATTTGAAAGATCAGAAAACATTAGAGTTACGGACATTACTTTGTATAACGGCGCAACATGGACATTGAATTTGCTCAGGTGCGACACTGTTTTCATTAGCCGAATACATATAAACTCCCACGAAAATTTCAACAACGACGGCATAGACATCGATGCAAAAAATGTGGTTATCACTAATTCGATAATAGACTGCGACGACGACGCAATATGCTTCAAAAGCCACTCGCGCGACTTTATAGTAGAAAACGTCGCGGTATCAAATTGCGTAATATCTTCAAACTGCAGTTTTATAAAGTTTGAGACCGCAACACTTGGCGGCTTTAAGAACATAACCATAACAAATTGCGTTATGAAAAAATGCACGGCTTCAAAACTGCGGAATTGGAATAAATTTCTAAGCAAATTCGGCGTAACAGACGCAATTACCGGAATAGGCGGAATATCGCTTGAAGCCGTCGACGGCGGATTCGCTGACCAAATTGCGATTTCAAACCTTTCGATGACGGATGTTCAAACGCCTATTTTTATAAGAGTCGGACATAGAAACAAAGACGAGCAGAAAAGCTACATAAAAAACGTTATTATAAGCAACGTAACCGCAACCTCCGCAAGCTGGATAACAAACTCCATAACTTGCGTCGAAGGCCACATTCTAAAAAACATAACGCTGCGCGATTGCTACTTTAATTTAAAAGCGTGCACAGACGAAAAATCCGCCCTGAAATCCCTTGAAACTTTCGTACCGGAAAAAGTCTCCACATATCCAGAAAACAGGATGTTCGGAACTCTTCTGCCTGCGTACGGATTTTTCCTGCGCCGCGTTGACAATCTCACAATGGACAACGTCCAAATGTCTTATTTTGGCGGCAACGACCAGCGCCATGTGGTATTCGGAGAAAATATCCGCGGGCTGCGCATGATGAATTGCATTTGGCAGAAGCCTTTCGGAAGCGCAGAATCTATAAAATTAAAAAATTCCGAAAAACCGTATATTTTCAACTGCAAGGAGGTCAAAGAATCGTTTCTTCAATAGACCCGCAATAAAAGTCCATAAAACTTTTTAATAAGACCAAACTCGCGCTTTTCTTGCGGCAAACGCAACCTTCCGAATTTTTATCTATAAAATTTCCGGGCAGGAACGCATTGGACATTTTGCGTTTAAATATTTATTATAGCGGCGCATACTGGGGCAGCGTATCAAAAAAAAACGTAAAAAACAGCATCTTAACACAATTTTGCCCACTGCCCGCCCGTATCATTTATAGAAATCATCCCAAGTATGTGTAAAAAAAGCGGGCTGACTGAGAAACAACCCGCTTTTTAATAAAAATATCCGCCGCCTCCTACGCTATTCCGCGTTCGCTTGCCCCGTGCATAAAGCGAAGCATAGACTGCGCCACGCGGGATTCCGAATAGTCTTTGTGGCTTAACTCCTCAATGGCGTTTGTGCGTGAAAGCCTGCGCTTATAAATGAGCTTAAAGGCGCTGTATGCTATGTCAATTTCTTCTGCAGAAAACCCGTTGCGCTGCATATTGATTTTATTAATGGCGCACACCTCCGCGGGAGATCCATCCGCCATTAAAAACGGCGGCAGGTCTTTTACGAGCTTTGAACTTGCGCTGAGCATTGCGTATTCGCCTATGCGGCAAAACTGGTGCGCTCCGCTGCCCCATCCAATTACCACGTAGTCTTCCAAGACAACATGGCCTCCAAGGGCGGCGTGCGAACTCATTACAATCTTGTTGCCGACAATGCAGTCGTGGGCTATATGGCTATAGGCCAAAATATTATTGTCGTTGCCTATGACAGTATATTCACCGTCTTTTGTAGCCAAATGCGCGGTTGTGTACTCGCGGAATACATTTCTGTCGCCGATTATGAGCCCCGGATTGCCTCCGCGATATTTTAAATCGTGTGTTTTCCCGCCTATGTAAGCGTATGGGAAAATTTGGTTGTATTCGCCGACTACAGTGTTGCCGTCGACCGTCGCGTGGTGGGCTATAATAGTGCCTTTGCCTATTTTTACGCTTCCGCCGATATACGCATATGCGCCGACTTCGACATCGTCGTCTAAAACCGCGCCTTTTTCTATGATTGCTGTAGGATGTATTTTCGGCATAAAATTGTCTCCTACGGCGTTTCAGCCGCATCCAAAATAGTGAACATTAAATCCGCCGACGAGACCACTTTGCCGTCGACCTTGCACGTTCCCTCGGCGCACACGATTTTATCCCCGCGCGATTTTAAGATTTTGACATCGATTTGCACTTGGTCTCCGGGTTTGACTGCGCGGCGGAACTTAACCTTATCGGCGCTCATAAAGAACGCCAATTTGTCTTCCCCATCGACGCGCCTTAGCATAAGCACGCCTGCAGCCTGCGCCATTGCCTCCAATTGCAAGACTCCGGGCATAACAGGATTTCCGGGGAAATGCCCCTGAAAGAACGGCTCATTTATGGTTACATTTTTTATAGCAGTAAGCTCGTCCTTGCCGCGGACTTCTATTACGCGGTCTATTAAGACAAACGGATAGCGGTGCGGAAGAAGCTCGAGAATTCTGCGGGTGTCCAATGTTGACTCCGTGAAAATTTTTGCCACATGGCCCTTGGGCTCCGCTTTTTTCTTGGGAGAACTTTTAAGAGACTCCATCTGTTTCCAGATTTTCTCCGTAAGTTTTGCGTTGAGCGCATGCCCGGGACGCACCGCAACAATATGGGCTTTCAAACTTTTACCAAGCAAAGATATGTCGCCGATTATATCTAAAATTTTATGGCGCACAAATTCATCCTGGAACCGCAACGGTTCTTTTGAAAGAATCTTGTCTCCCTTTATGACAATTGCGGAATCCAGGCTGCCTCCCTGGATTTTTCCCATTTTTAAAAGAGGCTCAATGTCTTCGTAAATTGTGAATGTCCTAGCCGGAGCTATTCCAGCCTGATACGACTGAGGATCTATATCCAAAGAAAGATGCTGAGTGTGGATTCCCCTGTCGTCCGCCGAAGTGCATGTAATTTTTAGCCCATCGTATGGAAGGGCTATGAGAGAACGATTGCCTTCCGACACAGAAACAGGCTCTTGCAATTCAAAGTACTCGCGTTCGGCGTCCTGTTCAACGGGTTCGGCTTGTTGAATGAGATTTGCAATGAGCTTCGATGAACCGTCGAGAATCGGCGGTTCGTCTGAATCCATTTCCACAATACAATTATCGACTCCCATTCCGTTGAGCGCGCTCAGGACATGCTCGATTGTGTAGAGCTTTGTGTGTCCCGACGTTACTCCTGTATTGCGTATGAGATCTGTCGAGACCAGGCTTATATGCGGCTTTACTTCGGGATTGCCGTATATGTTTTTACGTTTGAAGACGATTCCGGTGTTTACGGGCGCTGGCTTGAGCGTAAGCGTAACCTCGGCGGCGGAATGCAATGCCGTTCCGCTAATCGTAGCTTCTCTTAGAATCGTGCGTTGTTTCATCTTTATATTAAAGAGTAATACAATAACAATTTATCTTCAAGGTAAAGAATTTTTTTAGCCCCCTAAAAATCTCCGAATACGCTTTAAAATAACGATAAAACATCCAATATGCAAGGTTTTGTAGTAAAATACTCCATAAATGGTGCAATTATCAAAAAAAAATCAAATAGGAGTCTATTAAATAAAGCAATGCGCATATTATTTAGTTTTTAAGAAATAAGACTTTAATTTTTAGGGAAAAAAATGGCAGACGATTACCCCGCGCTCCTCTAGCTCGCCTATTATGCGCGCAGCACGGCCGTAGCCTATGCCAAGCTTGCGTTGCAGCAAAGAAGCGCTTGCATTGCGGGTGGCGCGTATTGCGCCTATCTTGCCTTTGAAGTCGCAGAACAGCCCAATTTGAAATCCCCATCTATTCCACAAATATGTCTCTACTTCCCTGCCCCTTGTCGGGACCTATTACCCCGCGCTCCTCTAGCTCGTCTATTATGCGCGCTGCACGTCCGTAGCCTATGCCAAGCTTGCGTTGCAACAAAGAAGTACTTGCTTTGCGGGTGGCGCGTATTACGCCTATTGCCTTTGCTGTCATCGGATCGTCGTATTCGCCTTCTTCGCCGGAATCATCGGAATCTTCATCGTCGCCTGCGCTATCGATTTGGGCTTGTATTTCGTCGACAAACTCCGGCTCTCCGTTGACTTTCAAGGCTTCCACTATATCGTTTATTTCTTCGTCGGACATAAACGCGCCTTGGGCGCGAACCGGGTCGGGGGAGGTTGTTGTCGTATAAAGCATGTCTCCGTTGCCTATAAGAGTTTCAGCTCCCTTTTTGTCTATTATCGTTCGGCTGTCTATTTGCGACGACACCCTAAAGGCAATTCGCGTAGGGAGGTTGGATTTTATCAGTCCTGTTATAACGTCAGTCGAAGGGCGCTGCGTCGCAACGAGCAAATGTATTCCGGCTGCGCGCGCCAGCTGGGTAAGGCGTGCAATTGCGGCCTCAACCTCTTTGCCGGCAACCATCATGAGGTCGGCAAGTTCGTCTATTATGCACACAATGTACGGTAGTTTTTTAGTGGGAATTTCTATCTGGGATGAATCTTCGGACTCGGATTCAATCTCTGCCATAGCGGCGGCTTGGCGCTCCTCCGGAGTCAGCTCCCTATCGAGCGCCGCGGCTTTCTCGGACTCCTCTTTGTCTTTTAATATCTTGGCGTTAAATCCGGCTATGTTGCGCACTTTAACTTCCTTGAAAATCTGATAGCGGCGCATCATTTCAGAAATCAGCCATTTTAAGGCGGCGGGAACTTTTTTGGGGTCCGTAACCACCGGGACCAACATGTGCGGCAAAGAATTGTAAACCTGCAATTCCACAACTTTTGGATCTACCATTATGAAGCGCAAATCGTCCGGAGTTGTCTTATAAACAAGAGACGCCACAATGGAATTCATGCATACGCTTTTTCCGCTGCCGGTCGACCCGGCTATCAGCGCATGCGGCATTTTCGTCAAATCCAATACAATCGGAACTCCCGTAACGTCTTTTCCCAAAGCGATTGGAATTTCCGCCTTGCTTTCATTCCATTCCTTGGATTCGATTATATCGCGCATGCAAACCATCTGTCTGCGGACGTTTGGAACCTCTATTCCGACAGTCCCCGTTCCGGGAATCGGGGCTATTACGCGAACTTTTTTAGCGCGGATTCCCAAAGCGATGTCGTCTTCGAGCGCCGCTATTCTATTTATGCGCACCCCAGGAGCGGGAACTACTTCGTAGCGGGTTATTACGGGGCCCGGCATGGCCTTGCTTGGCAATACTTTTATGCTGAACGAGCCTATGCAGTCTATGATTTCCGCCATTCTCGCCTCGTAGTCGTCAGCGTCTCCATGCGGGTCGTGTTTGGCGGGTTTCAAGAGCTCTATTGACGGGAAAATATAATTTCCGCGTTTTTGCTGTTTTTCTTTCAGAGTGTATTTTTCGGGAACGTAAGTGTCCACCTTCAATTTGGAAGAACCCTGGGAGCCTTCGGATAGAGCACCGTCTTCTTCCGGTTGCACGGCTTCTTCGCTGCAGGCATCGTCTGACAAATTTTTTTCGGAAGAGCCGAACGCCAATTCAATATTCGCAGAATTTTTACCAACCGGCTCGAATATGGAGTCAAACTCATCGTCGTCTCCGAAGCGCGCGGTGAAGTCCGTAATCGGAGCTTGAACATTGTCAGCCGAAGAATCGAAGACAATCGGCTGAAACTCCTTGGATTCCAAATGTTCCGAACTATCTTCGGTGCCTGCACAGGCGGTTTTTCTTGTGCGCGGAGATTCGCTTGGGGCTTCTGTTTTTGAAACGGCTTCGGGTTCGTCATGGGAAGACGACTCGAAATTTTCGTATGTGGGCTTAGTCCCACGCTGGCGAACGGATATTTTTGTATTCCTGTCGGAATTTAAAAATTCAGATTCAGTTTCGTCTCCAGCTTCGTCCAAGTTGCGGCGCGCAGCAAATCCCGCCGCTATCAGGCGCGGGAAAAACGCTACAATCGCCCATAAGATTTTGAACACTCTTATAAAAACTGAAGGCGATTTTCTTGCGACTCCCGCGAGCTCTTTAGCCGCCTCGATTGGGCTGTCGACAAACACCACTATCAGGCAGAACAGATACAGGCACCCAACCAATAGCGCACTTCCTATTATGTCCAGAAACGGATTTAAAAACGAATCGAAAACAACCGTGCCGAACTTTCCGCCCCATCCGGAC
>CALXLN010000083.1 GCA_944389215.1 uncultured Opitutales bacterium | reverse complement strand
GTACCTTTTCGCCATAACTATGGCGGCCCAGCCTCTAGCGTGGATGGAGGCAAGCGGACTTGACGACGCGGACTTGGAAAAGCTCGCCCCGCTAATAAAAAAGTACAACGAAATCAGCCACGATTTGCACAGCGGGACAATATTGCCCATAGGCGCGGAGCCCGACGGAGAATCGTGGACGGGCTTCCAGTCCGTATCGACAGAGGATTCAGGCTGGCTGCTTGTGTACCGCGAAAACAACCCCGACGCAAAAGCGCGCATAGCAACTTTCCTTCCCGAAGGCTCCAAAGTATCGTGCACTCCGGTATTAGGCGATGCCAAGGCCTTTGATTGCGCCGTTGAAGAAGACGGGAAAATACCTGTGGAATTGCCAGGCAAGAATTCATTCGCCTTGTTTAAATATAAAATTATAAAATCAAACTAGCATGAGAAAAATCCTAATAATCGCACTGCTTTTCGCATCCGCGTTTTCGACGCTCATTGCGAAGGAAATAAAGCTGCTGACCATAGGCAACAGCTTTGCCGACAGCGCTTTCAAATACCTTCCGCAAGCCGCCGCGTCCGTGCCCGGCTGCGAGCTTGTAATGGAGCGCGCAAACCACGGAGGATGCGAATTGGACAGGCATTGGTCGTACATACTGCGCGAGGAAAAATCTCCCGATGTAAAGCTATACCGCAAAGCCACCCAGACGCTTAAGGAAATTTTAAAGAGCAAAAAATGGGACTTCGTAACCATTCAACAGGCTAGCCACAAGAGCTGGCGCCCCGAAACCTACCAGCCCTTTGCAAAAAACATAAAAGAGTACGTCAATGAGAACGCGCCGTCCGCCGAAGTTGTATTGCAGCAAACGTGGTCGTACCGCTCCGACGACCCCAGAATCAGAAAGGGCGGAGAATGGAATATGGACCAAACCGAAATGTTCAAACGGCTTGAGCAAGCTTACGCCGAATGCGCCAAGGAATTGAATCTGCGTGTAATCCCGACGGGGCTTGCAGTGCAAAACGCCCGGAACGAACAAAAAGTAAAATTCAAAGACTACGGCGCCGAAACTTTGAAAAAGCTAAAATATCCCGAACTTCCCGACCAGAGCGGTTCCATCGTCGGAAAATTGAGATGGATAAAAGGCAAAGACGGAAATATGCGCATAAATAGAGACTCCATACATTTGAACGAGCGAGGCGAATACCTGCAAGCGTGCGTGTGGTTCGCTTTCTTTTTCGAAAAAAGCGCCGAAGAAATAACGTTTGTCCCGAAGGGGATAGACCCGGACGACGCAAAATTTTTGCGTTCGGTGGCGCAGCGCACTGTTGCGACCTTCAAACAGCCCAACGCCACGCGGTAAGGGCAACCGCCTACGAGCGCGGAAACAAATTCTACACAATATTTATTGAGTTTTTTTTAATAGAAAATACGAATACCATATTATGAAAGTTTTTAAAATTATATTATCAGTAGCCGCAATGTTTGCGGTTTCGTTTGCATGCGCGCAGGAAGAAAAAGAACAGGTCTTCAATTCGACAAGCGCCGCAATGAACAAGGAAATTCCGGCGTATGTCGTGCTTCCAGATTCCTACATAACCGACAAAAACGCCCGCTATCCGGTGATATATCTTCTTCACGGTTTCGGCGGAGACTACAAGACTTGGGCAAAGCATACAAAGCCGAATTTGCAGCAGTTGGCGTCGCTGTTTAACGTAATTTTCGTATGCCCCGACGGCGCACGCAGCTGGTACTGGGACAGCCCCGTAAACCCCTCGTTAAAATACGAAACCTATATTATCAACGAATTGATACCGCAAATCGACAAAAACTTCCGCACCATAGCAGACCGCAAAGCAAGGGCAATAACGGGATTCAGCATGGGCGGGCACGGCGCATTGTGGCTCGCATTTAGGCATCAAGACTTGTTCGGGGCGTGCGGTTCCTTAAGCGGCGGCGTAGACATACGCCCCTTCCCCTACAACTGGGATATGGCAAAATCTCTCGGCGAAAAATGGGACAATCCGAAGAACTGGGACGACCATACCGTAATGACGCAGTTGGACAAAGTCCGCCCCGGGCAGCTTCAAATAGCCATTGACTGCGGAACGGGAGACTTCTTCTACGAAGTTAACGAAAAGCTTCACCGCGAGCTGCTCTACCGCAATATTCCGCACGACTACACAGTCCGCCCCGGCGTGCATAACCATCCATATTGGAACAACGCCATAGATTACCAGGCGCTTTTCTTCTCCAAATTTTTTGCTGCGCAAGCCGCAAAAAAGTAGCCTGTCTCCGCGGGCTAAAAAGCGCAAAAAAACTGCGGCGCACTGTTTAAAGGCGGCGCGCGAAAATTGAAGCCCTTAAATTTATTAAAACTGCCAAAGCGCGGATTTTCCGCGCTTTTTTTTGCGTTTCAACCAAAAGGAAAACGCAGAAAACAGTCTGTAAAAAATTCCCGAAGGGCAAGAAAAACTTGCAATTTTAACAGGCTCGTGCAATATAATCAGGTACGACCTCTGCAGTGTTCGAGACTGCCCTACCGGTTCCCCGCCTTAATGACAATATTCAGGGAGCTTGACCTGAGGCGATGGCTGTCAAGCCGTTTTCAGACGGAAGACAAAAGTCGCATCGGAAGCACCCACCTCGTTTTAGGAGGCTGCGAAACCAACCCGGCAAGACGGCACAGGCGGGGGTCTCTATTTTTTTATAGGAGGTACAAGAAACAATCTTTTTTATAAACAAAAGCTGAAAAAAAATTATCTGCGCCATAATTTCGCTGAACAAAAGACTGTTTTCTTTAATTTTTTCAGGTCTAAACACCTGCGTTTTGTTCTCTTAAGAGCCGCGCCGCTAACGCACAAAAAAATTCTTGTGCAGTTGCCAGCCCAATCTAAACGGATTTCCGTTTTTTGCGACAAAGTCAGAAAGCGCCTTGAGCAGAGATTTGTCTTCCGCCCTGCTCCATTCCGGATGCAGCCATATGCTCGACGCGCGGGAAGCGGAAACAATCCGCGAATAGGCGTCAAGCTCGACCGGAGAAGAAACTATGAGCTTAAGCTCGTCGGCCCTCAAAAGAGTTTCTACAAGAGGCGGATGAAAAATCTTTGGGCTGAGCGCAATCCAATCGAAACGCGCGGAATCGGATTCCACGATTGGAAGCGTGCCAGAAGTTTCAAGATGGACCTTTAAACCCGCGGAATTCAAAAGTTTCAAGAGCGGAGCCAAATCGTGGATACACGGTTCGCCTCCAGTTATGACTACGATTTCAGCGCGGGACGTTTCCGCCGATTCCAGAATTTTCCCCGCCGACATCTCGCCTGCCGGGTTTCCCTGCCATGCCGTTTTGGAATCGCACCACGGACACTTTACATTGCACCCGAACATTCTTACAAAATATGCGCGCCTGCCCATATGGCATCCTTCGCCTTGCACTGAAAGAAAATGTTCGGCAATGGGATATTTTTTCATAAAAATCAAGCCAGATTTTCTTCGCAGTAATAAGCGGTGTTCTTCTTGTCTTCGCTGACTTCAACGGCTATCACGCGCACTCTGGAATCCGTATGCTCGCGCACCATCCTATTGAAAATTTTGTACAGATGCGCGGCGAGCCCCTCGCACGAGCACTGGTCCACAAGGTATATTTTCCACGCTTCGGGAGCGGCTGCGCGAAGTTTACCGACAATCGGGTCGTCGGTCGAAAATACGCATGCATGGTCCAAATGCTCGTCAATCCACGCCTTTAGAAACTTGAGCTTGCCAAAGTCCACAACAAAACCGTTTTCATCAGTATTGTAACAGGCAAATGTTACGGATATGTCCCAGTTGTGCCCGTGTATGAAAGAACAATGTCCGTCGTGCTTGTGCTGGCGGTGCGCGAAAGGAATGTCGAAATATGTTTTGCGGCAGGTTAGCATGATTTTTCAATTTTCGGGTTGATATATTTGGCTGAGAACACTCGGGAACGGGCGTCCGAAATTTCACGGCGGACAATATCCGCCAACCGCTATTGCGGACGGACAAGCTCCTCGAAAAACATCTCGTAATATTTTACGGCCTTGTCAACCATTTCAATATAGAAACCTTCGTTTGGCGCGTGCAGATTGTCCTGCGGCGTGAAAAGGCCAAGCATAAGGCAATCGAGCCCAGTAATTTTTTTTATTTGCGACATCAGCGGAATGCTCGCGCCCTCCCTCAAAAATATGGGCTTTTTTCCGAACACTTTTTCCACACAGTCTTCCATCTTGGAAAACGCGGCAGAAAGCGCGGCGGATTTGGCGTCCGTAGGCCGGGCTTTCGGATCTACAAAATACGGATCGCCGCAAGAGTCGTAATCTATAAATTCCACGCTTATCTGGCGGGGCGTGCGAGCGCGCATTGCAGCTTTCACCTTTTCGACTGCCTCGCGAGTCGATTGCGGCGGAACCGTGCGGCATGAAATTTTGCAGAAGCACTCGGAAGGAATCACCGACTTTGAATCCTCGCCTTGGTATCCTCCGCCTATTCCGACGAACTCGACCGTGGGCAAGACCCGCAACGCCTCGGCGGGAGTATGTCCTGGCTGGCAATAGAGTTCTTTCAAGCCCAAATGGCGCTTTATCTCATCCTCGCTAAACGGGCTTTTTTTAATTTCCGCGCGCTCCCAATCGGAAAGCGTTGCCAGTCCGTCGTAAAATCCGTCTATGTTTATAAGGCCGTCGGGAGTATGCAGGCTGGCGCAAACTTCCGCCATCGCCTGAATCGGATTGTATATCGCCCCGCCAAACATTCCTGAATGCACGTCGGTGTTGGCGCCTTTGAAAACCGCGTCGAAACTGCCCGTTCCGCGCAATCCTATGGTGACTACAAGCTGGTCGAGAGAGGCGCTTGAAGTGTCGCTTAGCATGACAAAATCGTACCCGGAAATAAAATCAGAATGCTCTTTTATGAAATCTGTCATGCTAGGGCTTCCGATTTCCTCCTCTCCTTCCAGCATGAACGCGACGTCTATCGGGGCATCGGGGTTTTTCGACAGAAAATTCATAAGCCCGCCGATTACGCACGATGTCGGCCCTTTATTGTCCGCCGTTCCGCGGCCCCATATTTTGCCGTTTTTAACGACAGGCTCGAAAGGCGGAGTTTCCCATTTGTCTACCGGATCGACCGGCTGGACGTCGTAATGGCCATAGCACAACACGCGCATTTTTGGCGAGCCTGACTTGCAGTCGCGCTTTGCCATTAAAATCGGATGCCCGGAAGTTTCAAAAAGAGAGGTCTCGAATCCGAACTCGGAAAACTTCGCTTTCAAGAATTCGGCGCATTTGCGCACTTCGGACGCGCGGGACGAATCGGCGGAAATGCTTTCAAATTTAACGAGATCTGATATTAGCTTTAGTGTGTCGAATTTCATTTTAACAAATAATATACTCCTAAAAATACGGCCGCTTGCGAAAGCAAAAACGCAACCCACGCCAAGGCCGCTATTTTCCAGCCTACGCGGAAGAAATATTTTATAAGCGGCAAAAATAAAACCATTAAAGCATACGCGCACAAACCTGCGGCGCGGCCTTCAAAAGTTACGGCGGCAGGCGCAATCCACAAGATTGACGCAGCAAATAGCGAAAACCCAAAAGGCGCAAAGAAATTTTCAGAAATTCCTTTGCAAGACATCGCCGCCAGCATTCCGGCGCCTCCGGCAAAAGCCGCAACCAAAGCCGTAGCCATATGGCCTCCAAGCTTTAGATGCTGATAGTAAGGCAGGAATTGAAGTAAGTCCATATATACAATAAAAGTCTTGCCGCATTTTACGGCAAGACTTTAAAAAAATCTTTCGCGCTTGGAATTAGCGGCGTTCGAGCAAGCGCATATTCTTTGTGATGGCGTTGAATATTTGCTGGCTCTTCATCAAATTGCCGGAACCGAAACTGATTTCAATGGCGACCTCCTCGTTCGGAAGCTGTTCCAGCGAAACGACAATCTGATCGTCAAGCAGAGCTCTGGCGTAAACAAGCCAAGAATTGTTTCCGGGTATCTGACCGACTCTAAAATATTTCAAATCCTCCAAGGCGAGATTCGTTGCCCTAAACGCAGTATTTATATTTCCAACGACTTTTCCGCTGAATGTGCCGGAAATTTCGTCATACGAAGCCATTGGGAACGCTGGAGAATCCACGACGACATTCGTCGTGCAGGAACATAGAAAAATCCCGATTGATGAAAGAGCTAAATATAATAATTTTTTCATAATGGTATATATGCTGTTAATGATTTTTCCGTTTGCAACATTTTTAATCGTACACTTTTAAAATCTTTGCTATTAATCCCCCGTATTACCCGCCAAGGCGCCGGCCAAACAACCGCCCGAACAAAGCAAAGCCGCCAGAAAGGAAACTTTTAAATTAATTTTCCTAAATTTTTTTAAATGTGCCCACAATACCTGCAATTTCACTGCCCGACGACACGCCCGCAACCGATATAGCAGCATGTTCCAAATTTTTCGCTTCGGAATTCCTGTAGCTTACAACCAACGAATCCCTATCGATTTTTCCGCCGAGCAGACCGTCGAAAGTTCTTCTAACGCCTGCCCTCATTTCCGGCGCGACTGCATCGAAAAAATCCTCCAAATTTTTAAATGCAAAAACATTGTCGCCACCGCTTAAAATTTCAAAGCCGTAAGTCTTCGCATCCATAAACCAAACGCACATGCCGCACGTTTTCATCGCCAGGTCTAAAACATCCTTAAAGTATTGCAGAGAGTGCGACTTCGCCAACCGCTCCGTGAGATCCATAAAAACCAAAGCATAACACCACTTTTTCCCGTCCGTAGAAAATATGGGAGCCCCACGGCAAGCAATGCGTTTTTTCCCTTTCAAAGATGTTTCAAAATATCTGGCTTTTGAAACCGAATCGAAATCGTACAATAAAACAGTGTCGACAGGTTTTGAATTTTTGACCGCCGCCTTCACTTCGTCCGACAAATTCGGCTCTTTAAAAATATTGAGCGAACCCACCAAAGAATCTCCGCGCCCGCACATGCCGAATATCACCTTGTCGGCGTCGTTTGCAGTAATCAGAAAGCCCGAATCGTCGTAAATTTCAACTCCCGCCGGGAGAGAAACAAGGGTGTTTTCCAAATGCTTGTAAAGCATTTTATTCTTGTCTGAAAGCCTTCTGTATCTCCTATGAAGGAAGAATTCGGCAAATACTATTACCAGCAACAACACCACGAACGCCGCAGACAAAACAATCGGCGGAAAATATTGGCTAATAAACGACGGAGGTTCGTTAAGAATTACAGCTCCAGGTGGGACAAGAGAATCGTCTATTTTCCATCTTTGCAAAGCTTCGTCGTTAAATATAGGCACGGGCGGTATAATCCTCAGCCTTTGATTCCCGACGCTTCCGCTCCGCAGAATCTCAAGCGTCCTTTCCGCCGCAACCTTTCCGTTCTCAGAAGCCTTGAGAGAATATCCGCCTACAAATCCGCCCTCTATCAAATTGTCTATAACCGCAAAAACCGGCGCGCTGCTCACTTTAGCCAATGCCGGATAAATCAGCTGCGGATTATGATAGACACCTTTGTCGTCGCGCTGCCATGTAAGCAATATGACTGCGCTGTCGGAGGAAAAATTTCTCGCAGCTTCAAGAAAGCCCTCGGCTGAATCGGCGTTGGAACCGTATATGAACTCAGCGGATTTAGAATATTTTTCCAGTTGCCGCTTAGCCTCGCGGAGGTAGAATTCTCCCGTATCGGTTTTGTCGGCAAGCACATAAAACCGCTTTACCCAAGGTAACATCTTCTTGGCAGCCAGAAAAGTTTTTTCAACACCTATTTCCGCCGCGCAAACCGCTATGTTTTTCTTTGAAAAATCCTTTTTATCCCAAATAGATACTATTACGACCGGCAGATCGGGAAATTCTGCCCCGCATACGTCTATAATGGCCTCCGCCGCCTCCAAATCGGCCGCCACAACGACATCGGCCTTGGCGCCGCTCTTAAGCATTTCTGCCAGCATTCTGCGCCTGACATCCCGGTTTGAGACGTTTTTGGAATCAAGGTAAATATTCCTAAAATCCGCGTCTATTTTTGCATCCCGCAAAACCTTTTCAAACGCGTCGCGCACATTTCCGGTCCATACGTGGTTGTCGTGATACGAGCCCACAAAAACTATGTTCTTGCGGGCGCTTTCAACGGCGCCGAAAGAACCTGCCGCAAGCATCGACAAACACAGCAAAAATAATGCTTTTAATATGCGCGTCATAACCTGATATTTTTACTCAATCTCCCTTCCCGGACGAATCGCTTGGTAGTTGCCATTTTGAAAGCCGCGGAATCCATCTTGGAACCGATTTTTTATAAAGGGCGTAATCCACACCGAAACGCTTGGAAAGACCCTTTTCCTCCACGAAAATGAAATAAAAAGTATTTATTACAAAGAAAAGAACCGCCCATGCAAAAATCTGAACCGAGCCCAACATTAAAGACTCTCCCGCAAGCATTGCAAGAACACCGCTAAGCATCGGATTTCGGACAAAGCAATAAGGGCCCTTTACAACCAAGTTCTGCGTGGGCGACCAAGGCGCCAAAGTTCCTTTGCCGACTTTTTCAAATAGAACCAATGTCCAGATAAAAAGAAAAGCTCCCGATAAGAAGAAAATGATTCCCAAAGCAAAAAACAGACGCGACGGCAAAGCGAATTTATAGCCGCCAAAATATAAAAACAACGCCGGAATGACGACCAACGCATTGAACGGCAAAACCATAATAGCCTTAATCCATTCTCTCATGGATTTTACACTAGCACAAGACACGCCGTTTTCAACAAAAAACCTGCCCCGCTTCAGATAATATTATAGAAAAGCCTTCGCCCCGTGAAAAAATCCCAATCTCCATGCGGGGAAAGAGCGGAGCAGCACCAAAATATGGAGCCCGAACTTTGCTCTTGTCTATCGCCACCAAGAGACACCGCCCTGTTGAAAAAGAAACGCCGCCTTGTTGAAAAATCCGCCGGCGCGAAAAGACACTGCCCTGTTGAAAAATCCGCCGTCGCGAAAAAGTCTTTGAAAAGACAAACAAATGCGGAATTGGCTTCCGGCAATACAGCACCCTCCCCCATCCGGCGCAAGGCGGCGCAAATGCCGCCTAACAACCGGAATTTAGGCAAGGTTTGCCGGCAGGAGTATTGCTAGGCTTCAACCCTGATTTCCTTTATAATTACATTCGGATCGCCGTTGGTAGCCGAAACCTGAACTTTTAATGCTTTCGCCAAAACGGGATCGAATTTATTGACGACCAACTTCTGGTAGTTGTTTTTTACATCGGCAAGGACTTTTTCAGAACCGTCTTCCAAAACGGCGGTTACCTGGTACTCACGCACGATTTTCGGCTGCGGGCCGCGAATCATGGTTTTTAAAAGGTAATCGGACCCCGTTTGGGACAAGGCGGTATTTCCGGGCTCGAATATAAAGCGAACTTGCGAAAATTTCTGCGGAGAACTCCACTCCAGCTTAATCCACGGTTTCGACGCCGCCGAAGCCACCCAACGGTTTTTGTTCTGCTTCGGAAGGTCTATTGTTATGCCGCTTATGACATTTTCCGGAGCGGAATCCGCAATCGACTCCGACGCCGTAACTTTGGCGCTGCGGGCGAGATCGGCGGGGTCGGTATTTTTTATTCCCAAAATAGTCTGGTCGTCGCGCAGAAGTGTCTGCTGCAACTGCTTTACCTTTTCGGGATTTGCCCGAAGCTGCGCTGGGGTAATTTTGTCGTCGAGACAAATAGCAGCCGCCGTCCCGACCGCCTGCCCAACCGCAGCGCAGGTAGACATTACGCGCGTCGAACTAAACGCCACGTGCGAGCAGCTTATGTTTCTGCCCGCCATCATCAAATTCTTAACCTTGTTTGAATAGAGGCTTGAGAACGGAATGTTGTAGCAAGGCACATGCCCTTTTTGGCGGCATGGATGGCGGTCGGAAGCGTAAAAGCCTTTTGCCGGATGGTCGTCCATCGACCATCCCCCGACAGCGACGGAATCGTCGAAGTCCTTCCACTTGCCCTCAATGTCATGCTGCGTCATCAAATGCTCTCCGCGGATTCTGTTCGTATCCCTGCGCCCCGGAACCATGCCTATTGTTTCCAACGCGCGGTTTTCCACGCCTTCGTATTTGCCGCTATTTTTTATGTAGTCCCAAACGCCCATGACTATCGACAAAAGCTCGAACCGCAACATCTCGTTGTCGCGTATGGCGTCGTAAACGCCGCCGAGCTCAATCCACCAGTAGCCGTAGGAGAGGCCGTCGCCTTTTATGCTGCGGAATTTCATCTGTTCGGGCGTGATTTTTTTAGCCCACGACGGCGGGACAAACGGCATTGGCTTGTCGTGCAAGCGCGACGTAATCATTAGCGTAGACCCCTGCCGCGTGCCTACTTCGTCAAAGTCCGCCAAAGACTCTCCGTAAGCATCTACACCGTCCCGGCCCGTCATTATTTCGGCTCCGGACTCCATTCCAAGGCGGCAGTCCCCTGTGGCGTCGACGTACAAATCGGCCTCTATGCGGTATCCTTGGAGAGTGGTGTCCGAACGCACCCACGCGGCGGTAATTTTGTCGCCGTCGGTTTCAGTCTTAAACAAAGTTGCGTCCAGTATTAGAGTGAGATTTGGTTCGCTGACGCATTTGTCGTAAAGAATAAAGTCCCACATTTCCCAAGCCAACTGCGGATTGTGAGCGGCGTTCTCCAATTTCAGCTCCTCTATTATCCCGCCCTCGCGCCATCCGACGCGCTCCGGATTAACTCCCAGGGGATGCATCCTTATCTCGGAGCTGGAATTGCCGCCCAATCTGGAGCGGTCTTGTACTAAAACTACTTTTTTTCCTTTGCGCGCGGCGCTCAAAGCCGCCGAAATCCCCGCGAGACCGCCGCCAGCAACCAAGAGGTCGCACTTTATATCGGAGCGTTTCATAAAGAATTCTCCCGCCAAATTCTTTGCGTCTTTCGGAGCCTGAATTTTCTTTAGGCGGGCTGAATTTTCGTCGCTCGGCAATTCGCGCGCAAGAACCTGCGGCGCTTTCACTATAACCGAATACCCAAGCATCGACGCAGCCGTTGAAGCCAAAAAACTGCGCCTGCCCAATTTTTTCTCTGTGGATTTGCTCATACTGCAAAATTTCCTTTTTAAATTTATATTCGGAGAGAAAGTAATCAAAAAAACACGTTTTGTCAACAAAACCCTAATTAATAAAATCAAAATCTTTTATTATGCTTGAAAATTCCTATGACTTTGAGAGTATCGAGAAATGATTTGTTTCGGGAAATTTTTCTCGTGCCTGACGACGCTTTGCGTTTCGACCGTCGTGTTCGTCGGTGTTTGCGCCGCCGACGGCGGAGCTTCCATAAACTCTCCGCAAAAAAACACCGCAAAAGATACGGCAGACGCGTCCACGGAGTTCGACGCGGTTCCCTTGCTGGCAAATGAAAAATATAATAAAGCCGAATATACTAAAGCCGCATTGCGTTCGGCCATATGTTCGCTTGAGTCCGGAATGCCCGCGCTCACCCAAGCTATAATAGAGGAATTTTTGTCAAAATCCACGCCTGACGAAGATTTGCGTGAAGATTTGCTGGCCGTATACGCCGACGCTCTAATCGCGCAGGGCAATTTTGAACTTGCGCAAAGGCAAATCGCCCAAATGAAATCAGGCGCGGACTCGGCGCGCAACAAAATAAGAAAAGCCCTTGTTGCGATAGGCCTGAACCGCCACGAAGCCGCGGAAGATTTTCTGGCCGGCATCGACGCTTCAAGCATACAAGGCGACGACAAAGTATGGTACCACTTGGCCAAAGGCTACGCTTTGTTTGAAGACTCCAAGCTCTACGACGCACTGAAGGAATTTGAAGCTGCGGAAAAATCGGCAAAGTCCCAATATGCGCTTGCGGACGCGCAAATCGCCATCAACATATGCAAACTTTCCGAAGATTTTAAAGGCGCAAAACTGGAGGAAATCGAGAAGGACCTGTCGGACAAAGTCAGGTTTTACATGGGCACTCCCGCGGGGTTCCAATTCGCAAAACAATACGCTGCGGTTTTATTTAAACTTGGCAAAAATGACGAAGCCATAGAAGTAATAAACCAGCAACTCGGAATACAGCTTGCCCAAGACATCGACAAAGACGAACTGCGCGTAATAGCCGCCGCCATGACTAAAAACCGCGAGAAGCAATCCGAAATGCTGCAGGAAATTTTAAGCACGACGTCTTCGGTGGGCGTCGCCGAATACGCGCTTTCGCTCCTTGCCAAAATCCCCGAAACGCAGCCCCAAAACTTCGAGGGGTTTCTTGAAAACATCGTAAAGAACGGCTCTCCCCGAATATGCGACAGAATCCTTTTGGAAATAGCCAAGCTGCGCCTGAAAAAAGGCAGCGCGCAAGGCGCCGCCGAAACCGCCTCGAAACTCCTGGAGGATTTTCCCGCCTCCCGCTACAAGCCGGACGCGTTGCGCATACTAACTTGGGCGGCGTTTTCCAGCAAGGGCGGTAAACCCCCGGAATACAGACTTGCCGCCACATACTTGACCGAATTGGCAGACATTGAAAAGAATCCCGAACGCAAAAGCGGCCTCAGGCTTCTCGCCGCCGACTGCTACTACCTCAACAAAGACTATTCCACGGCAGCTGAAATTTACACAAAACTCTTTGAGTCCGCACATTCCGAACGCGGAATGCTTTTAAACAGGACAATCGAAGTGCTGCTTATTCTGGACGACGCAGAAACCGCCGAAAAGGTTTTAGATTCGTCCTATTCCCTGGACGGAATAGGGGACAACGATTTGTGGAATGCCGAATGGAAACTGATTTCAAAACTGCGCGAAGAAGGCAATTCCCAAAAAGCGATAGAGCGCATAGAACGCGCCGTAAACGGAAAATCCAAAGTTCCCGGAACTGTCCGCCTGAGAATGCTCTGGCTTAGGGCGCGCATAACCAACGGGGAAATGGACGGGCAAAAGACAATAGCCCTGTGCGACGAAGTTCTGAAAGAACTGCCCAAGATAAAATTTGAAGACCCGTCCAGCGCCGAAAGAATAGCGTCCAATACAATGCTGATGAAGGCGCGCTGCTATGAATCCCTCGGCAAAACGGACATAGCATACGAAATATATAAAACTCTGCGCTTGCAATATCCAAAATCCCAGGCCGCGCAAATATCATACCTGTACCAGGCGCGTTCAGAGGCGGCTGAATTGCGATACGCCGCCGCGCAGCAAATTTGCCAGACGCTCGCAGACCTGTATCCGGAAGGCAAATACCGTTATGAAGCAATGCTGGACGCCGCGCATTACTCCCGCCTCATAGGCGTGGACGCAAGTTACAAGGCTGCGCTTTCCATTCTGGACAAACTTTGCTCTGACTATCCGAACGATCCGCGCAACTTCTACGCCAGAATGTCCCAGGCCGAAATACTCAGGCTTATCAACGCCTTTGCCGAAGCGCGTTCCCTGTACAATGAAATTATAAACAAGTTTCCCGAACATCCCCAAATCTATCTGGCCTGGCTTGGGCTTGGCGACAGTATTTTAGCCCAGCCCAAGAGGGCGGCCGACGCAGCAGCCATATTTGAACGTCTTTTTTATCTGCCGGAAATGCCGATGGAAGCAAAAGCCGAAGCGGCCTTTAAATGGAGCTTTGCCCTTGAGCGGGCGGACAGAGAGCGAGAAGCCAACGAGATACGCTGGCTTACGGCTTCGCAAATTCTTTCGGACAAGGACGCAAAAGCCCAGCCCGCCGTATGCTATTGGACGGCGCGCATACTTTTTTCCTTGGCAAAATCGCTAGAAAGCCAAGGGCAAATGCGCGACGCCCGCGCCGCATACGAATTGATAGTCAAGAATAAACTCCCGTCCTGGCAGACTGCCGAACGCAAAATTAAAAATACTTAAAAACAAAATGGAAAAAATACTTCACCTGATGGAAATCGGCGGACCGATGATGATTCCCCTCGCGGGATTGGCGTTCATCGGAATGATAATTTTTCTGGAGAGACTTCTGTATTTGCATAAAGGACAAATAAAGGCGGTGGAGTTCGTATCCGGAATAAAAGAAGCGCTCAAAAAGCGCAGAATTCTCGAGGCAATCACAATATGCGACGAAACATACGGGCCCATTCCGCGCATAGTGAAATCCGCCCTCGTAAGCGCCGAAGAACCCGCCGAGGTAATGTCGGCTTCACTAAACGCCGCGGCGGAGAACGAGTTCGCCCTGATAGACAGGCGCGTGGCAAGCGTGGCGCTTGTTGCAAAGCTTGCGCCGCTTCTGGGGTTGATGGGAACTGTAATAGCGCTGTTGCAGATATTTTTGGACATGGGCGAAAGCGGCTCGTACGCAACCGCCGCCCAGTTCTCCACTAGCATATACAACGCCCTGCTCTCCACGGCGTTCGGACTGCTGATAGCGATTCTAGCCTGGTTGGGATACAGCTTTTTAAACAGCCGCGTAAGGGCGATAGCCCACGACATCGACTGGGCCGCGAACGACATAATGATTTTTATAATGCGCGGAATGCCCGAGCACGAAAATCTCCACATGGACGGCGGGAAAGAATAATACCATGACAATCGTTAACATATCGTCAAAAGTCAGAAAGACGGAAGTTTCTGTGGATGCCGTGGCGCTCTTCGACATTCTGCTAATCGCCTTGATGATGAGCATGCTTTCGTCGAAATTCATTCTGTCCCCCGGAATG
The DNA here is from genome assembly GCA_944389215.1 of uncultured Opitutales bacterium. Lineage (GTDB taxonomy): Bacteria > Verrucomicrobiota > Verrucomicrobiia > Opitutales > Intestinicryptomonadaceae > Merdousia. The sequence goes on along the minus strand of CALXLN010000083.1, from coordinate 47,999 downwards.
GGAATAGATATAGGCGCCGATTCTCTCCCTGAAATATCCGCCACCGAAAACGCACTTACCGACGAAGACATATGCGTGCTGAACGCAAGCGGCAAGTCCATGCTGATTTTTGAGGGAGAAATATTCGCCGTTCCCGCGCTGCAAAAACATTTTGCGGCAACCAAGGCCAAGCGAAAAAACTCCATTCTTCTAATAAAGACCGACAAAACTTTAGACACCCAAACCCTTTTGGAAATTTGCAATGCCGCAAAATCCGGCGGCTTTAAAAGGGTCCAAATAGCCGCTAGAAACGCGGCCGAAAAAAATGCCTGACACCCCGAGCCATACGCGCAACAATCCGCCCAAGGACGCCGAAAAGCGGACTGCCATGCATTCTCCGTTCGCGCGAGCGGCAATAATTTCTGCGATATTGTCGGCGGCATTCGTCGTTTTTCTGCCCGACGTTAAAACAAAAAATTTCGCCGAATATTCAGAACCTCCATTTGTATCCTATAAAAACTATTCAAAAGATTTCGCCGCGGCAGCCGATTTGGCGGATTACGCTCCGCTTTTTGTTACCACGCGCTGGAACCACAAACCGTCAGTTCCAAGCATCCCCAAACCCGAAGGATGGGAAACGTCGGTAGGCAAAGACTATTTTAACGAGTCAAACATTATAGATTCAAACTTTTTGGAATCCGTTCTTGCAGAAGACGTTCGCGACGCGAGGCTCGGATTGATGCGCTCGGTAATGCGCAGTGTTTTCTCCGGATACAGGCGCGCCGACATACCCGACACGCCCGCGGACAAAACATCCGAAGTTGAAATCATAGACATGTCAACCGGCAAGAAAGTTTTTTCCGGCAAGCTTCCGGAATCTCTAATGGACGGAGTACTTTCCACTGCGCAATTCGCGGTCGACATAGAAGAAGACGGATGGACCGGCAGGCCCATCCTCCGCAAGACCAGCGGCAACGACGCAGTCGACGAAAAACTCGCAAAACTTTTAACGCGCAAAAACCTTTTGAAAAACCTGAAGAGCGGGAACTACAGGGCAACTTTCATTCCTTAAGAAAACCATGGAAACGGGATTTTTAAGCAGGGATTTATCGATAGTGATATTGGCTGTCGGGGCGGCGACATTCCTTTGTACGCGCCTAAAACAGCCACTTCTGCTGGGGTTTATAGTTGCGGGGATGTTGATTGACCCGGTTTTCAAAATGATAAACGACCACGGCGTCATCATAGAGCTTGGAGAGCTTGGAATACTGTTCATGATGTTTTTTGTCGGAATGGAATTCAACCTTGCAAAGCTCCGCAAGGTTTTGACGCCGTCCCTGTCGGCAATAATCCTGCAAGCCGCCACAATGTGTTCGGTTGGAATAGTAGGCGCAAAATCGATGGAAATGCCCGCGATCGTGGGCTTGTTCCTCGGCGGAATGCTCAGCATAAGCTCCACGATTGTATTTATTGAAACAGTATCCGCACGCGGTGATTTAAACAAAAAATACGCGCACCTGGCTACGGGCATATTGATTTTGGAGGATTTGCTGGCGATTTTAATGTTGGTTTTTCTATCCGGCGTGGCGATTTCAAAGGCAGTGCAATGGGATAAAATATGGCATGTATGCTTCATGCTAATAACATTCGTAGTAGCGATATACGCCGCCGGAAAAGTATTTCTCCAGCCGATGCTGCGCAAAATGAGCATAAGCGGCTCAAACTACACGGTAATGATATTTACCCTGGCAATGATTTTCGGGCTTGGAGAACTGGCGGTGGAGCTTGAATTCTCGGTGGCGCTCGGAGCGTTTTTGGCGGGATCAATTCTCGCCGGAACTGCCATTGCCGGCCAGATAGAAAAAATTATAACCCCGTTTAAAAACCTGTTTGTGGCTTTGTTTTTCGTATCTGTTGGAATGATGATAACGCCTTCCGAAATATTCGGCCTGATTCCAACAATCCTTATCTTTTCGGCGCTTGTCATAGCAGGGCAAAGCATCAGCTGCTTTATAGGTGCAACCATCGCCGGAGTCGAACCCACCGTGGCTTGGTTTGCCGGAATCAACAAGGCGCGCATAGGGGAATTCAGTTTCGTTATAGCGTCTTTGGGAATGAAGCTTGGAGTAATAGATTCTTCCATAGCATCCATAGCCATGGGCGTTGCCTTCGTAACTATTTTCGCAAACCCGTTCATAGCTTCAAAAGCTTCGGCTATAGCGGAAACATTTTCAAAGATTACTCCGCGTTTCTTAAAGTCGGCGCTAGAAGCCTACGACAATCTGCTGCAAATAGCCCGCAAAAACTTGGACGCAAACCTATTGCTGAAAACCATTCGCGGGGAAATTGCGGAAATAGCAATATACTTTATCCTTTTTAACTCCGTTATACTCGGGGCATCTTTTGCTTCGGACTCGGCGTATATAGAGAGTCTTCCGCATGAAAGCATTGCCAAAACAATAATATGGCTTGCAGCGGGAATACTCATACTTCCGTCGTGGGTGGCAATAATAAGAAAAGTCTCAATCATGATAGAGACCTTTATAGCAATGACGCTCAAGAGCAAAATGCAACGCTATAAAATAAGGCTCGCTTCAATATTGCGCTATTCTGCCGCACTGGGAATATCCATAGCGCTGCTTTCAATATATCTAACCGCTGCGAGTATGCGTCTTCCAATCGCAGCAACGCTTTCTTTTATGTCCGCTACCGCCCTTGCAATAGGAATAATCTTTTACAGGAATTTCACGCAAATAAACACCCGCCTTGAATACGCGTTTATAGAAAACTTTAACAAAAACCTAGAGAATGACGGAGAATTCAAGCGAGAGAAACTGCGCTCGAACATATTGAACAAATACCCGTGGCCGATAGATATTTTGGAGACTCCCATAGATCGCGGTTCGCAGGCCGCTGGAAAGACAATAAGCGAACTTTCAATCCGCCAGAAAACCGGCGCAAACATAGTAGCCATAGAAAGGGAGGGTTTTGTACGCTACGATATAAATCCCAGCACTCCGCTTTTTCCGGGAGACCTAGCAGTCATGATAGGAAGCGCCGAAGCGTTGAAAAGCGCGGAACGCCTTCTCACAACCCGCGTTCCCCTTACCGACGAAGACATAAAACAAAATACTTTTAAGATTTCGTACCTTGTTGCGGGACTCAATCCGGAGTATATAGGCAAAACTCTGCGCGAGTTGAATCTCACTCGCAAATTCGGAATTTCTATAATTGGAATCCAGCGCCAGCAGGAAAAAATAAGCACTCCAGGCGCGGATGAAAAAATACTCAGCAACGATATTCTCCTTGTAATGGGAAAACCCGACGATGTAAACAGGCTGAGCATGGAAATTGAGAAATAATCCTTGGATAAAAAATCCAAATTTTTATTCCGCTTCTCTTTTCCGATTTCTTTGAAAACCGAGATATTCTAAAAGCGCCAAATTAAGCCTTGCTCCATCTGCAAAAGATTTCGCGCATATGAAAAAAGGAATATCGCGGATTTACTGCCCACAATATACTATATGCAAAAGAAGGCGGCGCTTTGCTTGGCGCGCCGCCTTGCTCGAAAAAAATGGAGTCTCCCCTCTTCCGGCTTATTTGGGCTGCTTGAACGTTTTTATAGAAACCGGGCCGAAAAGCCCAGACTTTTGCAGTTCGTCCCCGGAGGCGAAACCGCTGTAAACGGTGCGCGTGCGCTTGCCTTTGTAAAGAGCCATATTGCTTTTTGTAACGCGCTTTGAAGGCTCGAGGTGGGCGTCGCCAATCAGACGGTTAACCCATGTGTTGGTGACCTTTATTTTGATGTCGTTTTCCCCCTCTTTTACTGCGCCTGTAATTTCAACGCACATCGGGTAAGTCCAGGCTATTCCGCAATTTTTGCCATTTACGAATACTTCGGCAACGGCCGCGACTTCGCCCAAATCCAAGAATATTTTTCCTTCGGCTTTCGGGACGAAAATCTTTTTTGAATATGTAGCAGTGCCTGAATAGTGTTTTAAGTCGAAATCTTCAAGCTCAGTCCAAGAAATCAACTTGTCGAAACTGACGGTTTTGGGAGAAGAAAGATTGTCGGCAAATTCCACTTGCCAGCTCCCGTCGATATTTTGCGAGCCCACGCAACGAGGATTTTTCGCCGCAGCTTTGCCCTCCTTTTTTATAACCACAAACGCCGAACCGTTTTTGGGCAGATCCAAAACAACCGAAGTGCCGTTTTCAGAATTTGTCCAAGAATCCGGCGAATAGTATTCCCCAGAGACAGCATCCCAGATTTCCGGAACGCCTTGCGCGCGGAAATTGGCGTTAATTCTACCGCTGCCGACGATGAAATAAATCTCTGCTCCGCCAGCGCTTCTATGTATGGCGTCGAAAGCGTCTCCGCCAAAATCCGGAGCGAGCTTTGAATCTTTTATAAATGACTCCAAAGTTGTACGATTTCCCCACAGACGTTTTCCCAGTTCTTTTGCAAGCTCAGAATCCTCGCCAAGTCCCGCCGCCCCGATTGGCGGATTTCCGCCGCATATTACGGGGAATCCGGATTCCTTTAGCTCGAGTATTTTTTCCAGCGCCTTAGGAGAAACTAGCCCAGACTCAAGATCTACAATTAAAGCCTTATAAGCCATCCCGCCGGGCAGCGCCAACTTGCCGTTCTCCAACTTTGCCCTGTTTATAAGTACATCGTTGTTTAAAATATCATAAGAGTATCCGCGCGGAATCTTTACGGAAGACTTCTCGCCCGCCTTGTCCTTCCACTGCCCCCAATGCTGGTACGGAACATCCCCTGTATATACGCAAAAATCCGCAACCGGAGTCCCCTGCCTTAACATATACTGGCACCGCGCAATATATTCCAAAAACGGAGCCGACTGTTTGTGCCAAGTTACGTTTCTGTTTATGTGCGTGCCCGCAAAATATTCTATGCCAGGTTTGCCGAACTTCTCCGGAGAGCATGTAAAGGTGTGCCAAATTACGCGGTTTGCTCCGTCGCAGAACATCTGGTCGACAAACGGCTTAAGCAGGGCCGGATACATCGACCAATGCATTTCCATATGCGTAAAGGATTCTATAGCCACTAGATTTCTGCCGTATATATGGGCTGCGTTTGCAATCGGCTTATTCATATATCTCCCCGGCTTCCCGTACGGATTAACCCAAAATTCGCCTTGCGGCATATCGTTTATTCCAAGAAAATCCAATTGGTCTGCCTCTCCAAAAATCTGCGGTTTTCGCCACCAAGGGCCGCCCGACTCCGAATGCCAAAGCAATCCGTCCGAATGCGCCAAATCTATCATCGCCTGGTAAAAGTTGGTTTTAAACATCGAATTTCTGACTCGGCGAAAATCCGTCATAAATTTGTCGCTGTCGGCTTTAGACTTAACGGTAAACCCCGCGAGAACTGGCATCCAATCCTCCAGCCCGTAGCCCGTCTCGGAGCTGAAATGCTTTTCAAGCCCCAGAGTCCAGCTCGGGACAGCTCCCTCCCAGCTGACACTATAAAAATGCGTCAGCGCCTTTCCAAAAAGACCGCCCAAATCCGACTTTAACGCACCCGCCATGCGTCTGTAAAAATTTGAAACCGCGGATTTGTCGAGAACGTCTACGTCGTTGTCGTGTCCATCCATAGTTGTGCAAACGAACTGAACCAAAGCCCACTTGCCTTCTGGGATATCAAGGTCTATTACGTTGTTTGAGTCTATTTTTTTAGTAACGTCTTTAAACTCCAAAGCAGTTCTGTTTTTTGAAACGTCCTTGTCGGATTCCAAACGCCCGCCGCTGACTCCCATAGAATAAAGCCCGTCGCCGCCATTTAGCCAATCGCTAGGCTTTAAGATAGTTTCGCCGTCGTACTTGACCAAGTATGTTGAAATATTCCAATAAAACTCCCTATCGGGGTTCAGCAACATAAGAGAGTTCAACTTGCCCGGTTCAAGCGGCGTAATTTTGCAAATCAGGCGCTTTGGGGAATTCTTTCCCTCGTACCATGGCCCTTTCAACCTGCCGGCGCAACTGCTCAAGTTTGCGCTAAACTCCAGCCCCAACCTGTCAGCCTCCGAAACGGCGTACTTGAAATGCTCGCGCCAAAACCCGTCCATAAACTCGCACGCAGGCTTAGGATAAAGGAGATGGTTGGAATCTTCCCAATAGCCTCTTGCGTCGAATTGCAGGCAACCGCCAAACCCGACCTCCTTCATCGCCTCCAAATCAGCCGTAATTGTATCTTTGTCGACATGCCCGTTTACCCACCACCAATAGCACCAAGGCTTGTCGCGCATGGACACGTTTTTAAAATCCCCAAAATCCACGGCGAACGCGCAAGCGGCCGACGCGGCGAGCACCCATAATATAGCAACTAATTTTTTCATAAAATTTAAGATGAACTTTCTACCGAGAACCTGTATTTGTCTCCGCGGTAAAACGATTTTTCTATTACGGCGGTCCTTCCGTTTTTCATACGGCCCGCGCCTTCTAGAAACACGAGCGGTAACGGTTTTTTAGATTTAAAGAACGGAGTGCGCTTTGCGTCCGACAAACACGCCCCGAAACTTCTGGACACCGAATCTATTTCTACTGAGAACTTTTCGGAAAGAAGGACTAAGACAGGATCGACATCCCCCATATTTTCAATTCCCGCGCACATATCGGCGTCTATAAAAAGAGTTTCGTCTTTGAATAAGACCGAGTTCGCATAACGCAATGTGCGGAGCTTAAAAATCTTTCCTTTTATTTCAAAAAAATTTCCGTCTATTTCAACGCTTTCCGATCCACGGAACATCCTGCGTTCCACTATTTCCGACCGGGGCGAAAAACCATCTTTTATGAGGTTTTGGGAAAAGCTGTCCTTAATGACCTCAAACAAGCCTACCTTGCGCGTAACATACCTTTTTGAGTTTTCAAGAACGACCGTTCCCTTGCCTTTCACGCGGCGGACAGCCCCGCGCAATTCAAGCTCCAAATGGATTTTGCGCGCTGTTGTATTGCTTATGCCCCACCGCCGCATAAGGGCGCTTTCCGACGGGACTTTGTCGCCAGGCTTCAAGCGGCCGGCTGAAATGTCGCGCGCAATCGATGACGCTATGGAAACATATTTTGGCTTTTTGGGAGGCATTATTCTAAACTCATTTTAAAAGTTAGTGCGTTAACTTTTAAGATGCATGCCCCTATTGTCAAGTTCTAAAAATTCCGGAAGAGCCTTCATGGCGAACACCTTTCCGCCAGAGTTGGTGCTGCATGGCGGACGCAAATAGGACGCCAAGCGGCAAAGTTGGGAAAAATCGCGATTTTTTAGACGCGCGTTTAGGCGCCTATATTAGCAAAATTTTGGGGACAAAAAAATGCGCTTTTTTTGTTTATTTTTTTGTCTTAAAATTGTCATTAAAAATTAGGGAGCCCAACAGACCCATTTTTCAGTAAGCCCTGAACTTAGGCTTATTTATAGGTTCGCCTATTTGTACCTGCTCGACCATCAGGGTTTAGAAAAAAAACCGAGTACACCAGATGTGCAACAAAACTGCAACTACAACTTGCCAGCACACTTTGGCGGCAATATTGTAATACAAAAAATCTATTGATATACTGCACGCGGCAGAGACGTTCGTAACCCCCGTTCCTTCTTACGCAGTTTTTTTTGAAATGTAAGGATTTTACCCTTAGTATTTTTTATCTATTTTAAGATTTCTAACGAATTTTAGAACGGCATTATTTTTAGATTCTCATCAGGTCTATTTGACTTAATATACAAATTTCGCCTAAATAAGAGTCTATCTATAGCGTGGTTTGTTAATATCTCCGAAAAGTTTTTTACCATATGGCGTCAAAATTTTGTCGAGTTCTTTTATTGAAATCTCCGAACAGAGGATACCGTCTGCCCCGCAGGAAATTGTGTAAGCAGGAAAAATTATAGTCATTGCTTGCAGGTTTATTGTAAAGTGGATTAGTTCCGAAAGCGGCTTTGTATTGCCGGATGCGTTTTCATATTTTTCGAGTCCACCTTCGTCTAATAAAGATGATATAATATTATCATCAATCTTTCCCCGTAAGTTTTTTATGGATAAACGTAGAAGTTTTAATGTGTTTGTGCTAAGAATTAAATCTGATAACAAAATTTCTTTAGCCCCGTATTCAGACATTGCAAAATTTAAACATACCACTTTTTGTTGGCACCCATTTGAACCGTGAAAATATGAATATATGTCAATGCGTACAGAAAATAAATCTTCTGAATCTTGAGAAATTTCCGAAGACAACAACAGTTCATTTTCATTAATGGGACTCAATAGACATGGATCATTTAAGAAGCTTTTTAAATCATCTACAAATTCGCTAGTATAACGACTTTTCAAGCGCTTTATAGCTTCGTTAACTTCCCTTTGAGCCTTATTTATCCCCTTCTCCGGAAAAAGAAAAAGTCTGTCTGAGTATTTTAATTTGTATTCGCATTTTCTTTCCTCTTCTGGAATCTGGGAATAGGCAAACGCACCTGTTGATAAACAAATTATGAGAGTTATAATAATGAAAAATTTCATGTAATAAAAAACAAATAGTTTTTTTTAGATATCAGAAAGATCTATTTGGTTTTACAACTTTTTCCACTCATGATTTCCACCTTTTGGACAACCAGCGCAATTGGGCATAGATTTAGATTTTAAGAGAATGGAACATTTTTTACATAAAAATTGGTTGTCTCCGTATGTACCTAAATCTTTCCAATTATGATTTCCGCCTTCGGGACAACCACTAAAAGACGGATACTTGTCTTTTTTTACACAAACTTCGCATTTTATGCATTGGTAATTTTTTAATGTTGAGTTTGTTACATTAGCCACTGACTGTCTAATTTCATCGTTTTTTGACACAGCCCAAGATATGCAATCTTGGGGCGTCAAAATTACAAAATAAAGAACTAACAAAAAAAACAGTGTTATGATTTTTGTCATTATATTATTGTTTAAATGTCGTTTCCGACTTTTTCATAATATTTTTCAAATTCTTCATTCTTACCGTTCGCATCCAAATTAACACTTTTGGCATCACCACCTGCATTTTTCATCAGCAAATAATATGCTTTCGCCTTATTCTCGTCTCTCTCTACGCACAGTCCATCTTTGTAACATCTGGCAAGGTAATAATAAATATATCCCATATTGCTTTCATGTTCATAAATCTCTCCTATCCTTTCTCCTTCTATAGGAGTTGCTATAGCTTTTAACATGAAAAATGCTTTTTGATTTTTATCGTCCCGAATCATTTTAAACAATATTGCACCAATTCCATTAACCTCTACGTGCGGATGATGGCGGAGAACATATATAATTTCTTTATTTTCATAGTTCTCAACAAAACGAGGTTGATTTTTTAATAAATACTCCCACTTTCTCGCGATAATACCGGAACCCGCATAACCTTTATACGCCTCAAAGGCTAAAAAATCTTCAATTTCTTTGTCATAATCGGAAATAAGACACTGAATCCATTTCTCATCGAAACGTTTTGTCTTTTCATAAAGTGGAATCAACGATGGAACTGCGAGGACGAGTTTCTTCCATTTTGGTTCATCTAATTTACCAAGAACTTTTTTGTTTCTCAATAAATTAGCCAATTCCGGATATTTAATTACAACTTTTACAATATCTTCACCCCACAATTTTGTTTCAAAGATATTATACTTTTTTGCATATTCAGCAAGTGCTGGATTGGAAATTAGAATACTACTCCAATCGGAAGATCTTAGTGAATTTACGTCCGCATATTTTTCAAAATTTTCAAATTCAGATGGATTAGTACTCAATATTTTTATCCACTCTGCAACAGAACGAGTATGTAACTCTTTTAAGTGAGACAGGGCAGGATTACCTTCAGCGATAGTATTCCAAAGCGACCGTGCGCTGTATTTTTCCCACTCTTTCCATTGTTCGTATTTTATAAATGTGTCTGTATAATCTTTGTTCTTCTTTAATAAATTATTCCAATCGCTAAAATTAAAGGACTTCCAAATATTGTATTTATCTGCAAATTTGGAAAGATTGATATTTGCCCCTAATAGTTCAATCCATTCATAATTGCTCATAGATTTTATAACATTGTCGGGGCATTTTTCGATTATATAGGATTTTTCCTTTATAATTTTTACTAAAAATTCTTTATTTTCCCTTATTCTATAATCATTTCCTTTAGTTGTATCAAAACTATTCCAATCTATTTCATTTGAAAGTAGTTCGATATTATCTTTATCAATTAGATTTAATAAATCTTTCACATCAAAAAATTTTAAGGCATTATTTTTTTTACAAACATCTATAAATTTTTTATCTAATTTAATTAATGATTCCCAATCGTTTTTTGAAAGAGTGTCAAATTTTATGCATTTGTCTAAAAGTGATTGGTAATTCTTATTTTTTTTAATTAAACTAAACCAATCCGCTACTTTTAATTTTTTCCATATATTAAGCGCATCGCATTTTTTAATAAAAAACTCACCGTTGCTTAAAAGTGCTTTTACCCAATCTTCGGTAGAGAATTTATTCCAAGATTTTGATTCGTCAGCTTTGACCTCATACTTGGGTTGTTTTGACAATAGGTAAATCCAATCTTCAGGAGACATTTTCGACCAACCTGAATTTTTTTCGCATTGATTCTCAAATCTGCTTTCCTCTGAAAGCAGTATCGCCCAATCACTTCCTGTAAATCGACCCCACCCATTTAACTTATCGCATTCTCGCGAGTATTCCGGGAAAAACGACAAAAACTTCGCCCAATCTTTGGTGCTAAGAGTATTCCATTTCGCTCCGTTTTTAAAAAACTCGTCTTTAAACGCTATAGACGTCTTTAGTTGGGCTATCTCATCTGCCGAAAGACTTTCATTATCCAATCTCCACTTTGTCGAGCCAGGTTCTCCGCATCCGACAAGCAGCATGATTGAAATGAAAATTGATGATATATTTAGTATGTGTATTTTCATATTTATTTAAACTTTCTACCTTCACCATCTTTTTTTACGCAGATCATATCTAAAATACACCATGGAACTGTAATTAAAGTTCCAACAAGGGTTATAGACAAAATTAATTGAAATATCCCTTTTCCAGAATGCCCTGCGTAAAAGTTATGTACTCCCAATGGGCCGAGAAAAAGTGCTAGCAAAATATAAGTTAGTCTACTCTTGTCAGAAACATTCATTTCCTTCATTTGATTGAACATTTGCTGATTCATAGCGTTCTGTTGCATTATCTGCTGTTGCATCATTTGTTGCATCATCATAGACTGCATGTCCGCCATAGTTTCTTTTGTAGAACCGGCTTCCGTTCGATTAGATTCGTTATTTTTCATTTTTATTATTTATTTTTATTATTTATTAGTTAAGATAAATATCATCAAGATGTCGCAAAATGGCATCTGTTATTGAAATTTGCATATTTTGGAACGCGGCACCACTATATGTAGGGAATGTGCAAAAATTTAAATCCACTGAAACTCCCTCGTTAAACAAATCCGATGTTATGTACCTGAGAACAGAATCGCCATTGTCTATTAAACGAGAGGCGCAAATTAGTACGTCTGCTTTATTTCTAATTTTGCTGAAGATATGCAAAAAATCTTCCTTATAATCTCCTGCGGATATTATTCCTATTTTTACATTATTTATTGATTCATAAATTGCATAAAAGTCATTTTTTATGGGAAGCGAGGGTATTTGTGGCGTAAAAACATCTATTCCGTTAAATGAATGCCTAGGCTGTTTTTGACACAACCTTAAATAAATTCTGGCTAATGTATTTGATTTACCTGAACCTATTCGTCCTGAAACCAAAATAATGTTTTCAATACTCATAATAGATAATATGGAGTATTTAGAATACTATTCACTTTCTTATTTCTTAATATGCTTACTATCAAATAAATCCGTTAAAAAAAGCAGTCTAAACTTTTAGGAATGATACTACTTGAATTCTTATGATATAGACTCTTAGTTCATTTTTATTCAAATACTTCCAAAGTATTTTAGATTTTTAATGTTGACATAGGTATTCTAAATACCATGGACAACGAATTTATTTCAGCAAACGCTCTTTTGAAGAGTACTGGCATAACACTGCTTGACGCCGCAAGGCTGGTAAAAAATATTCTAGATACCTTGCCCCAAGGTTCAAATATTGCGCCGATTCTATTTTGCTCTAAAATAATAGAGACGGGCAAGCGCTATATCCGCTCCAAAGAAATGCGGCTTGCGGAAGGCTTCTCCCTTTATTTGCAAACAAAACGCTGCTTGCGCCCCGATTCAATAAGGGATATCCGCTATCTCGGTAACCGTCTGATAAAATCCAGCCCCAAACTTGCGGAATGCAATTTTTCCGAAGTTAGCGTATCCGACTGCGAAACATGGCTGTCGGAAACCTTTTCCACCCCAAGCCAATTTAACAAAGCACGCACTATGCTTCACGGACTGTTTGAATTTGCCTTCCGCCGCGAATGGTGCGACAGGAACCCCATAAAGCTTATTGAAAAGCGCAAGGTCGTCGAAAAGGAAATCGTTCCGCTAACATATGCGCAGGCGGAATCTCTCTTAAAAAGTGCAAAGGTTCAAAAAAATAGCAACTGTCTGCCTGCGGTTGGGCTCTTATTATTTGCGGGAATTCGCCCCAGAGAAGTACGGCACCTAAAATGGAAAGATATAGACTTGGAGGAAAATTTTATCACTGTGCGTTCCCAATGCTCTAAAACAGGAGGCGTGCGCCATGTTGAAATTGTCCCGACGCTGAAACGCATTTTGACTAAACATAAAGGAGAAGACGAATCCGCGATATGTCCGCCAAACTGGCGGAGAAAGTGGAAGGACATTCGAGAAAGCTCTGGATTTAAAGGCACTTGGGTTCAAGATGTTTTGCGCCACACCTACGCGAGCTATTTTGCCAAGCGGTTTAGAGACTTGCCGCGATTGCAGCTTAATATGGGACATCGCGACCTATCTCTTCTTCGTTCCCGCTACGTTAACATGCGTGGAATTACTGCCATTGGGGCGAAGGCTTTCTTTAACTGACAATTTGCTTAAGATTCTGCCAAAGGCAAAAAAATTTCGCATATTATTTTTATATGGCGTGAAGCGTTAGAAAAAGCGCGATTTTCGCATGCATTGCGCGCCCAGCCGAGCTGTCGCCGAGTAGGAATTTGCGGAAGAACCAGATAAAACAAAGTCTATTTCTTAAAAATTTCCGCTGCCGATTTGATGTAGCTCGGAGCCAGGTTGACCCGCCGAAAGAAAATTTCTCCCCGCCCAACCGCAATCGCCGAAACTCCTGTCCTGCAAGCTTAACGCCAAAAATTTCAATGTTCGCCAAACTCTCTGCGCTTAGCAGTCGGCTTGCAGCGCACACGCCGCAAGCTGCAGGGTGAATCTGCGTAAACTTTGCCGAAATACGCGCGCTATTTCAGAATCAGCAATGCTCCTTTCTTGGACGGAACCGCAATTACGTCGGAAAGCGAATATGTTTTTTCATTCTGAAAATCCTTTACGCTCGGAGCGTACAAAACTGCGGAATCTTTTTTTATGCCTAGCTTGGAAAAATCTATTTCCAAGGATACGCCGCTATCCTTGTCTCCAAAATTCCCAAGAGAAATTAGAACTTCCCCGCTTTTTACATAAACCGTCGCTTTTACGTTCTCGTCGTTTGTTTTCACGGGGCAGCGCTCATCCCAATACCCGATCATTTCCGATTTTTCTATCGAAAAGTCGCTCCACAGCTTCCACACCGGCGCGGGAGAAATTGTGTATGAATGCCTGCCAGTCGTTCCGTACACCATTCCTAAAAATCTGTTTCCGCCGTCTTGAAGCATTTCGCTCATAACTCCAAACGGTATTCCGGAAAACCGCACCAGCCATTGGTCGGGGGACATCTTGTCGTACTTGAAGCTTTCTCCGAACCACAATCTGTCCACGTACGGGAAGAAATCTGCATATTGAACGGCGGGGCCGTTTGAATACGCCGTATTTGAATGCAAATCGATTAGCCCGTCTTTATTATGGGAATCCAATATGCGGCGTATGCGCTTCACAACGGTGCGGTCGAATGAAACATCGTCCATATATATTCCGTCTATACCGTAGTTGCGCAGCATCCAATCCAATCCTTCGAGATAATAGTTTATCCAGCGCGAAAACCCGGAAAGCTGAATCGCCGAATCCGCCTCGTAGGGACCTACTTTTTGCGTTACCTTTGTATACCAAGCTCCACGGTAATCGTCTATGAGATGCTCGCACTGCCAAGGCATATCGTAGCCTTCGCCGCTTGAGAATATCTCGTGCCCAAGACTCCTAAGCGCGTAAATTTCAGCCGCATGGTTTGTAAGTTCGCGCACAGTATAGTAAAGTTTTACGCGGCAATTTCTCGAATGCTGTTTTTTTATGTAGTCAATCAATTCGTCCCTAACAATAAACGGATAGTTTATATACGGGTTCATTTCGTTGGCGTGGTGCAGATTGTTTACATTTGCACCTTCCAAATACGCTTTCTCAAAAGGCTTTGGCGGACAATGCGCATAGCGTTCGGAGAAATGCTTGGCAGTGTTTATTTTTTTCATCGGAGTAACCAGCAAGGCAAACTCGTACTCCAACTTTTCCTTTCCAAATTCAGTCTCTCCGCGCGACGCCTCAAGGGCTGCCGACTTCCCTTTTTCCCCAAACACGCGGAGATTTCCCTTGCCCCCGTTAAACCACGCCTCTGGAGGTTTTGGAGAATAATCCCTTATGAGCGGGCCGTGGTACGTGGAGCCGCGGAATTCGGTATGAATGCCTGCAAGGGCGTTCCCAATCCAGCAACTATCCCAACGCCCCGTAAAATCCCACTTGTGCAAAGGCTCGCGAAATCCGCCGTCGAATCCCGCGCCCATAAAATATTCCGACGCATACGGAGTGTAGGAACATTTAAATTTTACGTCCTTCGCTCTTGATTCCCGGGAAGAAGAAATGGATACCTTGCATAAAATAAACCCGTCAAACTCCATTTTTGCCGAGCACTCATAATTGAATCCACCTTTAGTTTGGCTCGCCCCCCATTCAACAAAGCCGTCTGAAACCTTGCCAAACATAAGCTCTCCGCCGTCAAAGACAATTTCGCCGTTTTCTGTTATTACGGAAAATTGCATTGGTTTCTCCAAAATCTCGCGCCCGTTTGCCTTTATAGATTCGGGCAAACCGTTTTTTGAAATCCTCACAGTCTTGCCCGCCGCAGAAATTTCATTTCCGGAAAGCGAGACTTTTCCAAACGGAGCAATAGGCAAGTCTGATATTCCTATGGAGGAATTCAGCCAGCGCAGCCGCGAATGCCGCCACAATTCGGAATCTCCCTTGTCGGGGAGAACTTTATCTGCGACTTTTATCGATATTCCGATTTTTCTGTCGGGAATTCCGTCCGCCGACAAAACCGCCGTTCCGCAATATTCGCCAGCGGGGATATCCTCCGGAATCTGGACGCCGCACCACAGAGCCTGAAACTTTCCCTTTGGCACGTTTATTTTAAATGACACGGGCTTGCCGTCCCAATTTGTTCCGCCCATATTAAAGCAAGTTATTTCAGACGATTTTATGCGCGCGGAGTCTTCCCGATTCTTTAAGTCTGAAAATTTCAGCCTTGCGTTCTTGAGTTCCGAATCCGCAGCCCAAACGCAAATTTGCCAAACATAGTACTCGTTTTTCATTGCCTCGCCGGAGAAATTTTCCGACGGGCCATTGCGCAGCCATCTTGTGCAAAGCCGCGACGCAAGCCGCATGGGGAAAACCCTGTCTTCGGCAAAAACCAACGGGCGGGCGGCATGTTTCTTCAGAAAATTATTTGTCTCCGCGGATGTTGCGATTGTCCCCATATCGGTGAAGTATTCGAAAGCATTGCGGCTTTCTATTGCAATGGTTTCGGCGGACGGAAGTTTTGAAAAATCTCCAAAGTCGAATTTTTTGTATTCCGGTTTCAGGTAATCGTTTAAATTTGCGTATCTGGCGTCGGTATGGCGCGGGCGAAATTTATACGGGAGATAATATACAAAATATTCGCCATTCCCCGAAACTGCCTCAAAAACGATTTCGCCAAACTCGTTGTTGAGAGTTTTTACAAATACGTTTTCTACTTCTTTGCCAGTGGATGCTGAAACGACAATTATTTTTTTCGTGTCAACCCGCAAGTCCGGCCTTCGCCAGTCTATGCGCGCGCGGACAAATTTTTCGCCCCGCGCCAAATTTGAAACCTTTAAAACTGCCCTATGATTTCCGCGCATATCCGGATTCCAATCGGAATCCGCGATTCTAAAGAGAGTTCCTCCGACAGAATAATTGGCATTTATTGCCTCTGGAGAAACGCCCGCAGCCGCGCGCGAAAGCGCGCATAAAACCAATATGGATAAAACAACACCAAACCTCGCCATAAAGACCCTCCCTTTCAAAACTTGAAACCGAACATATCTGCTCCATTCCAAGAGTCAAATATATAGAAAGTCCGCCGGCAATAAAAGGCAATATGCTGCAAGATTCCGCAAGAATTATAAAACTTTTAGCGAATACGACCCGCCGGACTTGGAAAGCTCGCATTTTGCGCCGTAGGCTTTGGAAAGGTTTTTAGAATTCATAACGTCGGAAATCTTTCCGCAGGCTATTGCCTTACCGTTTTTTATTATCAAAGCGTGCGTGAAGGAATCTGGAATTTCATCTACATAGTGCGTAGCGAGAACTATCGCCGGAATTTTTTTGCTGTCGGCGAGTTTCTTCATAAATGCAATGAATTTCTTCCGCGCCACAGGATCTAGGCCTATGCATGGTTCGTCTAAAAACACGACTGAAGGCTTTGTCATGAGGGACCGCGCAATTAAAATTTTTTGCCTTTCGCCCTGCGACAACGTTCCCCATTGGCTATCCACGAGATGCCCGACGCCCAGCGCGCGCATCTTTTTATACGCCTCCATTATTAGTGGTTTTGTTATCTTGCCCCAAAAATTTATTTGCGCGAATTTTCCGCTGACTACCACTTCAAGGGCGTTTTCCGTGCGCGCTATGTTCTGGCGGAGCTGGCTGCCCACGAGCGCTATGCGCTCGCGCACTTTCTGCCAGTTGTAATTTGAATACTCCTTGCCATCCACGCACATTCTGCCCGAAGAAGGAGTATTGTAAGCGCACAGCGTTGAAATCAACGACGTCTTTCCGGCGCCGTTGGCGCCAAGAAGAACCCAGCGTTCGCCCTCATCTACATTCCACGTAATGGAATCTATTATGGGCCTGTCGGCTACGAACGACAAGCTTTCCAACTCTAAAATTCTTTTTATTTTTTTTGCTTTTTGCGATACTATTTTCATTATCTATAGAAATCATCGGAAAATCGGCAAATGAATCCGCATAAACGCGCGGAAAGTGTGCGGCGTAAAAATTTCCGATTTTCCAGCGACGATAAATGGAGTAATTTAAGAAATGGGCAAGATTATATTGGCATCAGCGTCTCCCAGGCGCAGCCTGCTGCTAAAAGAATGCGGCATAGAATTCGACGTTGAAGTCTCGCGCGCGGACGAACTGGACGGCGCGTATGCGACGCCGTCCGGACTAGTCTTGACCAACGCCAGAATAAAGGCTGAAGACGTCGCATCGCGACATACCGGCAGAATCGTTTTGGGTGCCGACACGGTCGTAGCTTACGAACAGACCATTTTCGGAAAACCGATAGACCTAAACGACGCCAGAAGAATGCTAAAGACTCTTTCCGGAAAAACCCATTCCGTCTACACGGGAATAGCGCTGATATACACATTTGAAAACGGACAGAAATTGTTGCGCGCAAATTTCGACGAATCTCTGGTAAGATTTCGCAATCTCGACGATTCTAAAATAGATGAGTACCTGCAGAAAGTCGAAGTCTTGGACAAGGCCGGCGCATATGCCGCGCAGGAATACGGTTCTCTCATAATAGAAGAAATACAGGGAGAGTTCGACAACGTAATGGGGCTCCCGTGCAAGCTTGTAAAAAAGGAACTCGACAGGCTGCGCGCCGATTTGCAATACTGACGTTTCAAATATTCCAGTGCATAATATAATGCAGGCAAATCCCGACAGAGACCTATACATGGACGCGACCAAACCCGATGCGTTTGCAATCGCAGCCGCGTTTATCCTCACAATACTTTTTCACATAAGCTTGTATTACGCGGTTCCGGCAGAATTTGAACACATAAAAAGCAAGCAAAAGCCCGAAGAGCTAAAGCTCGAAATTCTTCCGCCAAAAATCAACAAGAAGCGCCCCGAATACATAGAGGCAAATCCCTACGCGAACCAGCTTGTTCCGCAATCCGACTCGCCGGAATCGTTCACAAACCAGCGCGCCGCGGACGAACTTCCCGACCCGACTTCAAAATCGAAAAAACCGTACGTCGAAGGCGAGATAAAAGACGGCAACAAGATAGTATCCGGCACGAGTTCCGAAACCGACGCAATGTCTCCCGAAAGCGTTATGGACACCCTTAAGCGCCCCTTGGAACAGCAATCCGCGCACGCCGAGCCCCAAGAGCCGCAAAATCAAAGCCGCCCCCAAACTGCTCCGCAAGAACCCCAGGAACTCCAACAACCCTCTGCGCCCGAAAACAGCCAGTCCGAAGCTCAAAATGCTAAAAAATCAGACGGAGGCAAGCCCGGCGATGAAATATCGGATGCCGGCAAGTCCGAAAAGAGCGCAACCTCCGATTCCGCAAGCCTGCAAATAATCAAGGCGGAGAAAACGCAAACTCCTTCGAAAGACACTATAAAAGCCGCGGAAAAAATGTCCGACAAAATTTCCGACGGGAAAGCGGAAAAACCTTCCGCGGACAGCCGCCCGCAGCCGCAGAAGAAAAAGCCTAAAGAAACTCCGCGCCCCAAGGAGCAAAAGGCTCCGCCTGCAACTCCCAAAGATTCCGCCGTTCCGGAAATGCCCAAAGAGCTTCCAAAGCCCAAAAAGCGCCCCATGCTCAGCATGAAAATTCCCGCCGGCCCGCTCGCCGACAATAGAGTGCGGGCAAGCATGCAGGGCACTTTGGCGGTCGATTCGCGGTTTAGCGAATTCGGGGCGTACCAGCAAAGAATGATAGAAGCCATATCGCGGCAATGGAATTTGATAGCCTCCAACTACGATCTTGCAACGGCGGTCGGTACAAGCGTGATTGTGGAATTCTATCTCAACGTCCACGGAGACCTGGTGAGATTAAAAGTGATTTTCTCAAATTCGACAAATACCGCAACCGCCCTCTGCCAGCAGTGCATTCTGACAACCGCTCCCTATGGGGAATGGACGGAAGAAATGGTAAACGTTCTAGGAGCGCAAGACCAACCGGTTAGAATAACATTCCACTATCGATGAACATTAGCCAATACATAGAAAAAATTCCCTTTTCTACGGGATGTTCAGTCGTAAAATTCGACGGCTGCGGATTGATTGCCATAAACAAAAAAGCCGGCAGGGCAACCCATCCCAACCCACGCGAACACTCCGGCGCAAAACCGCCAATGGTGCGCGCCGACTATAATTTCAAAGGGGAATACTACTCTTGGAAAGACGAAAGCGGAGAAGTCCTAAACTTATACCTTATAAATAGATTGGATTCCCCGACCTCCGGAATAGTCATGGCTTCCGCCGTAAAAGAAGTTGCCGACGCCGCAAAAAAAGCGTTCAGGGAGAAGTCCGTGCTAAAGACATACATCAGCGTTTTGATTGGGCATTTAAAATCCGAAAAAGGCACTTGGACAGACTATTTGAAAGAAACTTCCCAAAACGGATTCGTGCGCTCTGCGCCTTCGCAAAACGCCGGCGGAATGAAAGCTATGACGAACTTCCGCGTAGTCGCCTCCGGCAAAGGCGTTCCAGCCTTAACTTTGGCGGAGCTTATGCCGCAAACTGGGCTAACCCACCAGTTGAGAGTGCAAGCGGCAAAACATTCCGCGCCGATACTTGGCGACGCAACTTATGGAAACTTTAAAATAAACAAGCTCGTGCGCGCCCGCACAAAAATTAACAGGCTCTTTCTTCATTGCGCAAAAACCGAATTAAAAATAAATATTGCCGATAAACAAATATGTTTTTGCGCCGAAGTTCCGCCTCCGGAAATTTTCGAAAACATTCTGAAATTAAACGACAACCCGCGCTTCAACCAATTCTAAAGAAACTTTTATGGAAATTATTTCTACTATATTTAAATCGTTCGGCTCGATATCCGCCTATAAAAACGCCGCATACAACTGGAAGTGGAAAGCGGTTTTGTATTTTATAATTATAACGCTGATTTCATCCGTAGGCACTTCGCTTATGGTGTCGAAAGCGTTTGAACATTTCTACGAAAACAGCCTTAAACCGGCAATGCATCAACTCGAAAACGTCGAGATAAAAGCAGGCAAGATAAAAACCCCCAACGGGATTGATATAGAACTGAAATCCAAAGACGGCAAACCGTTCGCCGTTGTATCCGAAAAATATGTCGACGCCAACAAGCTAAGCGGACTAATGTTCGCCTTTGAAAACGACCGCTTTACCGCCTACCAAAACGGAAGGGAAACTTCGTTTAAATTCGGCGATATGGGCGACTTGAACCCCGATGGAGAAAAGCTTTTGGACCTTTTGCCCGGGATAAATGAAGTCGTATGGGTCGTAATTCCTGCGGTCGCCTTCTCAATGGTGTTTATAATGAACTTAATATACGCCGGATTGCTTTCAATAGCCGCCATAATCTTATCCGCCTCGCTTATGCCGTCGCTAGGCGCGGCTAGGTGCATGAAAATCGCAATGGTTTCAATAACCCCGCCTATAATAATCAACGCTCTGCTTATGCTTGCGGTTTCAGAAGTCATGCCCGACTACCTATACGCGCTTATTTCCGGAGGCATAATCTGGTACGTTATAAGCGGCATGCGCAAACAGGAAATGACAAACTCAGACGGCAAATAACACAAGCTTTTCACACGCCAAAAAATGCTTGCCTAACACCGCGAATTGGCGATTATACAATGCTTTTTTAAAGATGAGCGAAATAAAGAAACAACAGTCCGAAATTTCCGGAGCAAACGCGGAGCAAATCGCGCCTGTGTCGCGTTACGAGGAGGATTTTAAAATGAGCAACGAATACAAATCCTCCTTGCCCGACGTTCAAAACGCCGACAAAAACGCCATCCGCGGCGCAAACGTTCCGATTATGCAGGTCGGGATGCACAACTTTAAGCTGCCGCTAAAATTTCTTACAAAAGACTGCGAAGTCCGCGAGCTACAAGCGTCGGTTACGGCAACAGTATCATTGGCGTCGGATTGCAAGGGAATAAATATGTCGCGCATAATGAGGGTATTCTATCTGTTCTCCGATAGAATATTCACTCCCGACACTCTTGAGGAAATACTCGCAAAGATGAAGGAAAAACTCAAGACATCCCGCGCCCGCATCCGCGTAGATTTTGAATATCCGATTCTCCAAACCAGCCTGCGAAGCGGATTAAAAGCATGGCAATACTACAAGTGCGCCTACGAAGGCAATATCGACGACCTCGATATTTTTAGAAAGACAATCCATTTCGACTTTGTATATTCCTCTGCCTGCCCATGTTCGGCGGAGCTTAGCGAACATGCCAGAAGAACGCGCAATATCTATTGCGTGCCGCATTCCCAGCGCAGCAAGGCCCGCATAAGCGCGGAAATCGAGAAATCGGCGCACGTGCCGATAGAAGACATGCACGCATTGTGCCTTGCAGCCCTCAAGACGGAAACGCAAACAATGGTTCGCCGCGAAGACGAACAGGCTTTTGCGGAATTAAACGGAGCATACGTAAAATTTATAGAAGACGCCGCGCGCCTTCTTTATGGAGAATTTAACGCAGACTCCCGTATAAAAGACTTTGAAATAGCCTGCATACATTTGGAAAGCCTGCACTCGCACGACGCCGTAAGCGTAATCTGCAAGGGCAGGCCCGGCGGATTTAAAGCCGACTTTTCAAATTTCGGAGATTTAATTTGCTAGCGCGGATAAAATTATCTAGCGTAATTTCGTTCAACAGGCGCGAACGCCGCAAAATTTAGGAGAAAACGATGAAAAAAATAGCCATAATCAACGGTCCAAACCTCGACCGCCTTGGAATCCGCGAACCGGAAATATACGGCAAAACAAAGCTGTCCGACATCATCGACTCTCTAAAAAAGCGCGCCTCCGAACTCGGAGTGGAAATAGACGCATTCCAATCGAATTCTGAAGGGGAAATAATCAACAAGATTTACGAATTCGCCGACGCAGGCGTAAAATATGGCATAATAAATCCCGGCGCTTTTACTCATACGAGCGTCGCCCTCCGCGACTGCATAGCCGGCAGCGGAATGAAATTTGTCGAAGTCCACATTTCAAATATATACAAGCGCGAGGAATTCCGCCATAATTCTATAACGGCTCCCGTGTGCGAAGGCCAAATATCCGGGCTTGGAACATACGGCTATTTAGCCGCCTTGGAATGGGCCGCAAAGCTTTAACCAGGGCGCGCAAACCGCCGATAGGCTCAAAACTTCGCACCCGCAATGTTTCCTGAAGCGCGAAAACTCGACATAAATTTCGAAGGCGATTTGAACCCCGATCAATTCGCGGCAGTTACTTCGCCCGCCGACCGCCCGGCATTGGTGCTCGCCGGAGCCGGCTCTGGCAAGACGCGCACGCTGACATACAGAGTTGCCTGGCTGATTTCAGAATGCGGCTTGGACCCGCACGATATTCTTCTGCTGACGTTCACAAACAAGGCGGCAAACCAAATGCTCGCCCGCATATCCGACCTCACTGGATACGAAAGCTGGCGCTTTTGGGGCGGAACATTCCACTCGGTGGGGAATAAATTTTTGAGAATCGAAGGCGAAAAAATCGGGCTTAATCCAAACTTTTCAATTATCGATTCCGAAGATTCGGACAAATTGATAAAAGACTCAGTAGATGAAAATTTTCCGCGCTTTTTCTCCAACAAGGAAAATCCCCGCCCGAAGCTTCTGAAGGAAATCATCAGCTACGCCCGCAACACGTGTTCGTCATATGCATCTGCAATGCGCGACAGATTCGACTGGATTGAAACGCCCGCAAACCAAATTTCTGAAATAGCCGAATTGTACAACTCAAAAAAGCGCGAGAAAAATTTGTGCGACTTCGACGACCTTCTCGAACTTTGGCACAAACTGCTTTTGGACAACCCCGAAGTCTTGGATAAATACCGCGCGCGTTTTAAAAATATTTTAGTCGACGAATATCAAGATACCAATTTGCTGCAATCGAAAATAATAGACCTTCTCGCAGACCGCGGGCAGCTCAGCGCAGTCGGCGACGACGCCCAGTGCATATATTCATGGCGCGGCGCAGAAATCGAGAACATCCGCAACTTTCGCCAGCGCTATCCAGCGGCTCTCATTTATAAGATAGAGCGCAATTACAGGAGCACTCCGCAGATACTTAAATTCGCAAACGCACTTCTAAAAAATATGCCCGTCCACGAAGACTACCGCAAAGAGCTGGTGTCGGCGCGCGGAAATTCAATGAAGCCGATTGTTATACGCGCAATGGACGGAATATCGCAGGGCAGACAAGTTGCCGACTATATCCGGGAAATCGAAGACGGCGGAAAATACGGGTTCGACGATATCGCGGTTTTATATCGCTCGCACTTTCAGGCGATGGATTTGCAGCTGCAGCTGCAATATAAAAACATTCCGTTTGTGATGACAAGCGGCGTAAAATTTTTTGAACAGGCGCACATAAAAGACGTAATCGCTCAAATAAAATTTGTCGCAAATCCGCGCGACAGCGTGTCGTTTACAAGATTCTTAAACTTTCTTCCTAAAGTTGGCGGCAAGACAGCAGTAAAAATCTACTCCGCCGCGATTGAAATTTCGCAAAAGAGAAAAATTTCCCCAATTGCGGCGCTCGCCGACAAAAAAGCAGAGGCAAAAGTTCCGTCTGCCGCCAGGGAAATTTTCGGGCAAATGGCGCAAGATTTGCTTGTTTTGGAAGAGATGCTCCTCTCGTTAAAATCCGAAACCGACGCATCGCAAAAAAGCGGCGGCGAAAATTCTTCGCACACAAAAGCAGTACAAAGCGACTTTTTCTCTTCTATGCTGGACGGGACCTCCACACAGCCCAATTCCGAAAAGACAAAAATTGTGAAAGACTGCCAAATAAAAGACATCGTAAAAGAAGCCTGCACCGGATGGTATAAAGACGCGATGAAAACCGTCTACGAGGATTGGCGCGAAAGAGCGGACGATTTCGACGCTCTGCTTGAATACGCCGCGCGATACAAAGATTTTGACGAATTTCTCGCAAACGCCACTCTCGAAATCTCCGAGGCGGAAGGCAAGCCGATGGAAAATTCCGCGCGGGTACGCCTAATGACTGTGCACCAGGCAAAAGGGCTGGAATTTCCGGTAGTCTTTGTAATAGGAGCCGCAGACGGGCTGTTTCCGACAAAGCGCAGCATAGAAGATGGAGGCATCGACGAAGAGGAACGCCTTTTTTACGTGGCTGCAACCCGCGCAAAGGATTGCCTAATCATAACCTATCCGCGCGTATCCACAAGCGGCGGAGACTACGAAATGCGCGAACAAAGCCGTTTTTTAAACGGCGTAGACCCGTCCTTGTACGAAGTTTTCTAAAAGTTAGCAAAAAAATGCGCAGCGCATCTTTTTTAAATGCGCACTTTTTCTGAAGCAAAAATTTCGGCGCGCCTTTGCAGGCAAACATTGAAAGGACTCCGAATGAACCTCGCATTTAAATTTCAAATTTTATTGTAGAACTGCCTAAAAAAATTTCCTTTGCGCTTTGGATGAACAGATAAAAAACGCTTCATTTTCCAATATTGGAGAAAGAATAAATTCCCGCGCAAGCTGCATTTTCTGCAGGAAAACTTTTTGCCCGCAGAATCATTTAAATTATCTTCTTGTTTTTGCAGCTGAAAAAACGGTTTAGGAAAATTTTCAAAGCATATTTCAACCAAGTTTTAGCGTTCTATTTTGCGCTTCCACGCAAGCGTTCCCCTACCTTCTTTACGAGATTTACGCTTTCGTCCGACAACTTGCCGTTTTCGTATATGCCGATATTAAAAGTAACTGCCCCGCCCCGCCCGGAGAAGGCCGACGCAAATTTAATCAGCTCATCCTCGGAATACAACGGAGGGCGGACTTTGCGCAATTTCTGGGAATCGAAAGGTTTCCAATGTTTAGGAAGCCTCATCCAGCTGTCCGGCCAATTTGAATACGCCGCCCAAAACGAATCTATCGGAATTAGCGCATGCCATAAAGTTTTCGTCGGGGTATAATAAGCGCTCTTAGGCAAGAATACAGTGGAGATTTCTCCTTTTGAAAAAGAAATTTCTATTTCTCCGTCTACGAGATAGGAAACTTCCCCTGCAGTATAATCGTGGTCCGGATGTAGGACAACGGCTCTTCCTTTTTGCATGAGCCCGGGATTAAACGTTACAACGGACTCCGGATTTCCAGCGCGCAAAGCCTTGTGCCATTGCCCCCAATCTAAATGCGGGGCGATGTCTTCATACGAGCCGTCAACCCACCAGCCGTCGCATAGTTTGCCGAGCCTAAGCGACCACTCGCGCAAAACTTCAATCCAGCGTTTTTGGAATTCCGTTTTCGGATTTGCCGGATCGTCAATCCACGCCAAATCTTCGCGCACGCTTTTGTTCCCACGAACTTCACACGGAACGTATACGATAAAATACTTTCCCCTTTCCTTTACCTTGGCAGCTACCTCTAAAAGCAGGTCGCGTTTTTTGGGAGTATGCGAATCTCCGCAATATTTTTCAAGAACGCCATTTGGGCTGCAATATGCGCCTGCATTCTGCCCGACTGTAAAAATCAGCCAATCTGCGCCGCTAGAATCAAAATCGCGCATAAAAACATCGATATCAAAACCATCGACTATTTTATCGATATCGCCTTTGTAATACGGATAAAGCCAATGAACCATTATGCCGTATTTTCCCTTCATCCATTGCACGCGGGAATTCTCCACCGGAGCTGCGGAGGAAAAACCTGAAGAAAAAACAATAAGGAACGCAATGGCAAGCAAAGTTCTAAATCTCATATATATTTTCTTAATAAAAACTGAATTCCATTCAAGGTAAAACCCAAATACAAAAGAGTCAAACCGCCCTCGCGAGAAACTATTTTTCCTGCGCGGAACTTCCGGAAAATTCAGCCGCCCTGATGCTCTTTGCGCATTTTCGCCTGCTATCGACTGTCTTTTTATTTAGCCAGGTTTCCGCGCTTATTTTCTATAGACGGAAGCGCTGTGCGTTTGCCACTACGCATTCTTGCTATACGCTTTTTGCATAAATTGCAAAATCAGCGCCGGCTTTACCCTGCGCCAACGACTTTTCCAACGCCGAATTTGCGGCGCAGATTTTTAATATTTATAGGAACTCTCCCGCGGTTGAAATCACATCCGCGCAAAACAACCAACTGTGCGCGCTTATTTATGCGGAGACTGAAAAACTGCATTAGGACGAAATAAAAACCTGAAGGAAAGATTTCTATATTTTAATAATAAATAAAAGCGCCGCGCTAGAATTCCTGCGCGGCGTTTTTTTGAAAAAAATAAAATTACGCTTTTAATATTTTCCCAGAATCTGCGTCTTGAATCCTGAAATTTTCCAAGTGGTAAGAAGGATCCGCGCGAAAAGTCAGGCGAATATTATAAACCTTTTCCATATTGAGAAGATGCTCGTAATCTTCAGTCTGCAAGCGCTGGAGATTGTCGGGATGCAAGAGAATTAAAAGTGCGAGCTCGTCTGTATTGCCGGTGTTTGCGCGTATGCTTTTGCATACGGCCACTATTTTGCGCTGAATTTCCGCGCTCATAGTGCGGGCAGATTTCACAATGCCTTTGCCGCCGCAATACGGACACGTTGTGTATATGCCGCTGGAGTTGCTCTGTGCGTGGCGCTGGCGCGTCATTTGCATTATGCCCAATTGCGATATTGGAAGCACTTGGCTCTTTGCCTTGTCTTTTTCCATCTCGTCGCGGAGGCGCTTGTATACTGCCTGCCTGTCCTTGCGGCTTTTCATGTCGATTGTATCCAATATCACTAGACCGCCAAGATTGCGCAGGCGGACTTGCCGAGCCGCTTCGGTAACAGCCTCCAAATTCGCATTCAGGATAAAATCTTTGCCGTCGGCGTCCTTGCCCTTGTGCGAGCCGGTATTTACGTCTATTGCAACAAGAGCTTCGGTTTCGTCGATTACGATTTCTCCGCCTGAAGGCAGTGCGACTCTGCGCTGGAAAGTCTGGGCTATCTGGCGTTCGATATTATAGCGCTCAAAAATCGGGATATTCTCCTTAAACAACTGGATTTTGCTGCGCGCGCGGCGAGAGATTTCCGAAACGGAATGAATTATGCGGTCATAGTCTTCTTTGCTGTCTATGAGGATTCTATCGGTTTGTTCGGTTAGGAAGTCGCGCACTGTGCGCTCAACCAAGTCGGGTTCCTGGTAAATCATAGCCGGCGCGGGAACAGTTTCTATGCGCTGCTGTATGCGCTTCCAACAATTCAGCAACATGTGCAAATCGCGCACAAAATAAGTCCAGCGTTTGCCCTGTCCGGCAGTGCGGACTATCACTCCCATTCCTTCCGGAATTTTCATAGAGCGCAAAATCTTCTTTATTCTATCGCGCTCCTTGCGGTCTTCTATCTTGCGGGAAATTCCGCATTGGCCCGCATATGGCATCAAGACGAGATAGCGTCCCGGAATGGCTATATTTGTAGTAACGCGCGGGCCTTTGGTGCCGATCTGCGTTTTTGTAATCTGCACGATTATTTCCGTGCCGACGGGAAAGCGCTCGGGAATGTCCTTTGTGGTAGATTTCTGGGCATTTTTCTTTTGCTCTTTGCTGCGGTTTTCGCGCACTATTTCGTATGAATTGTCTGCCGCGGTCGGAAAGATATCCCAGTAGTGAAGAAAAGCGTTCTTGGGCTGCCCGATGTCAACAAAAGCCGCCTTTAGTCCGGGTTCAAGATTTTGTATTTTCCCCTTAAAAATTGCCCCGACCATGCTTTCGTCGCCGGCGCGTTCTATTTCAAATTTCTGCATTACGCCGTCGACAAGCAACGCCATCCGCTTTTCAAACGGCTCTACATTTATGACGATTTCGCGGTATGGATCGTCTTCGCGTTTTAGCAGTCTTATTATTTTTTCCAAGAGAGGGCGCTTCTTGGCGCGCAACCTTGCTTCGAGATTCAACTGGGCTTCGGGAATCGGCTGCACCGTTTCCTCTACGGGGCGTTTTGTCAAATCGTCTGGAATATAATCGGTTTTTTCTTGTTTCATTTGTTTCGCTTTAATCGATTCTCAGCGAAACTTCCGCAATTACGCATACTCTCTCCTGTGCCGATAGACACTTTGAACCAACCCCAGGAGAATACAACACGTTAAAACAAAAGTTCCGCCATAACTTAACATAGGCAAGGGAAGACCGGTGATAGGCATAATGCCTATGGTCATCCCAACGTTTATAAAAGTGTGGGTCATAAGGATGGCTGCGATGCCGATACATAAGAATTGCCCGAACCGGTCTCTCGATACCTGCGCCGCGCGCACACACCCGTAAATTACTATTATCGCCATCAGCAAAATGGCGATTGTGCCGCCGAGAAATCCGGATTCCTCCGCAAGCACTGAAAAAATGAAGTCGTTGTACGCGACACTCGACGGCAGGTAGCCGAGCTTAGCCTGCGTACCCTCCGCGTGCCCCTTTCCTACCAACCCGCCCGATCCGACAGAAATAAGGCTCTGACGCTGGTTCCAGCTGACGCCAATCCCTCGGGGGTCAATAACATCCGGCGCCACGAACGCCAGAATTCTATTGCGCTGATAGTCTTTCATGGGAAGGCAAAGCGCGCCGCTTGAGCCGTATAAATTTCCGGAAGCGGCCTCTCTAGCCGACACGCCGTTCTTTGCCAGATACGAGTTGTAGCCGTATATGTCCAAAGCCACCAAACCGATACATGCCACAAAAAGTAGCAGCACCACGGCAAAAAATTTCTTTGGCAGTTTGGAAATATAGAGCATAGCAAAAAGCATCGGGAAAAAAACAAGCGTAGAGCCTAAGTCAGGTTGCAAAAAAATCAACAAAATAGGAATTAAAAATACCGCCGCAAGTTTTGCCCAGAACTTAAAATTATCCTTAAACTTTGTTATCTTATTGCGCGCAAAGAGCGACGCTGCCATTATGCACGTGCCAATCTTTGCAATTTCAGACGGCTGAATTGAAATAAGCCCCAAGTCTATCCAGCGCGTAGCGTTATAGCGGCTTTCCACAAACGGTATGGGCAGCCCGAAACTTTCTTTTAAGGCCAAAGGCATCAATAACAAAAGCGTGCCCGCATAAATGAAGGACGAATATGTAAACAGCCATTTGTAGTCAGTCCAGCACAGGACCACATAGATAGGCAACCCAAAAAACAGGAAAAAAACTGTCTGCTTCACCCAGAATTGGCGCGCCAACGGAATCTCGTCGATATTATAGCTTTGCGCCGAATAAATAAAGGCGATTCCCATCAAGAACAGCGCAAACATGCAAATCGGCACCACAAAATCCGTTTTGCCGCCCCTTGCAGACGGGAAGACCCCGTATATGCGCTCGTGAAGTTTCACAGTTACGAATTCCTTATTTTTATGAAGCGCGATACCTCGCGCAAGTCTTTGTGCGTTCTGCGCGCGTAATCTTCAAGCTGGTCGCGGCAGACGACGGGCGTAAAGTAGCGCGCCTGCGGATTTGCTATCCATACGGCGGAAACGCTCGACGCAGGCACCATCATATAAGATTGCGTAAGCTCTATATCGATAGAATCTTTCATCCGCAAAAGTTTTTCAAATTTTGCCTTTTCTGAATGGTCTGGATACGACGGATACCCGACTGCCGGACGAATTCCTCCGCATGTGTGGTGCGATCCCGTGTAGGCTCCGGAAACTGCGGATGAAACCGATGTTGCTCCTGAAGGCATCATGGGGGTAAATATTTTCTCCTGGGCATATTGCGAAAGCGCTTCCGCTATGATATCGCCCAATGTTTTTACAATCATCGAACGGTAATCGTCGCCTTGCTTTTTGTATTTTTGGGCAATTTCATCCAACTCCACGCCGGCTGTCGCCGCAAAAAGCCCAATAATATCAGCGAATCCAGCAGACTTCGGCGCCACAAAA
This sequence comes from uncultured Opitutales bacterium, assembly GCA_944389215.1. Classification (GTDB taxonomy): domain Bacteria; phylum Verrucomicrobiota; class Verrucomicrobiia; order Opitutales; family Intestinicryptomonadaceae; genus Merdousia. The sequence goes on along the minus strand of CALXLN010000083.1, from coordinate 17,823 downwards.
TCCGCCAAACACAAACACTTTCCGTGTGAATTTGGAAGTTGCGAACGCACAAAAGCCAATCTTTCTTCCATTCCGGAGGAAGTTTTTAGAATTACGTCGTCGCCGTCAGAATTCGCCTCGTAAATTCCGACCCGTATTTTTGGGAAAATCGAATGGCGCAAAACCGACAACACGCCCAATACATCTTTGAAGAAAGAATCCAGACCTTCAACCTTGCCCAAGTCCGACAATACTTTCGAGCCGGTTGAAGATATGCTCCAAGTTTTAAAGAACATTTGCCAAGGCAGAAAATCTTCGATTTGCGAAAGCGAAAGTTCAAAAGTTTTTTCGCCCAAAAAAGTTGGACGCGCGCGCTTAGATTCCAACCAATCTCCCGCAAAAGCGTTTTTTCGGGCTTCGGAAATAGGAAGAAGCCCCGAATCGCATTCGGCTGACTCGGAAGCCGAACCCTCAAATTCCGCGCGCATTGCCGCCTGTTTTGCAGAAGTTTCAAGAGCAAATATTTCAAGAGATTCTTTTGAAGCCAACTTTGCGCATACGCCGGCAGAAAGGCTGGCGTCGCCTACGCGCACTACCGTTCCGCTGTAAAGCGGCGCGAGCTTTACGGCGGTATGCAAATCCGATGTGGTCGCGCCGCCCACCATCACGGGCACGCGCAAGTTCTCGCGCTCAAATGTTTGCAATACGCGCGCCATTTCGTCGAGAGACGGGGTAATCAAGCCGCTTAGGCCGACTACTGCGGCGCCGCGGGCGGCTTTTAAAATATCCTGCGGATCCACCATGACCCCCAAGTCCTCGACATCAAAACCATTGCATGCAAGAACAACACCCACAATATTCTTGCCGATGTCGTGAACGTCTCCCTTAACTGTTGCAAGAACTACTTTTGCGCCTTTTTTAGCAGAGAGATTAGCCTCTATGTAAGGCTGCAGGGCCGCAACAGCAGCCTTCATTACACGCGCGCTTTTTACAACTTGCGGCAAAAACATTTTGCCAGCGCCAAAGAGTTCTCCGACTCTTCCCATGGCGCCCATCAACGGTTTCTCGATTACCTTCAGAGGGTCTTTAAGCTCTCCGTAAAAATGCAGAGCAACCTCCGCGGCCCTGCTTTCCTCGCCTTTCAAGAATACGCGCATCAGCCTGTCGTCCCAAGACAATCTATCCCAGTCGGACTCGCGGTGGGCTTCCTGTTTTGCGGGCGCATCAAGCTTGTAGGAGTCGGCAATCGCCAATAAATTCTCGGTCGCGGAAGCACAGCGGTTTAAAATAACGTCCTCCACGGCATTGCGGAGTTTCGGCTCTATGTCGTCGTAATTGCCAAGCATTCCGGCATTGACGATTCCCATATCAAGCCCCGCCGCGCGCGCGTGGTATAGAAATACCGTATGCATGGCCTCGCGGACCTTGTTGTTGCCGCGCAGAGCAAAGCTGATATTGCTGACGCCCGCGCTCGTCCTGGCCTTTGGGCACGACGCCTTTATCCTGCGAACCGCCTCTATAAAATCAATTCCATAGGAATTGTGCTCCTGCATTCCGGTAGCTACGGTTAGGACGTTTGCGTCGAAAATTATGTCTTCAGGATTGAATCCCGCGCGCTCCACCAAAAGCTTGTACGCCCTGCGGCAAACATCCACACGCCTGTCGAGAGTCGAAGCCTGCCCCTGCTCGTCAAACGCCATTACAATCGCAGCCGCCCCGAATTTCATTATTTCGGCGGCGTGTTTTAAAAACACATCTTCACCCTCTTTCAGGCTAATGGAGTTTACCACGCATTTGCCTTGCGCGCATTTTAAACCCGCTACAATCGTATTCCAATCGGAGGAATCTATCATTATCGGCACGCGCGCTATTTCGGGTTCCGCGCCGACGAGATTTAAAAATTTCTGCATGCACTTAGGCGAGTCCAACATGCCCTCGTCAAAATTTACATCTATAATGTTTGCGCCGTTCTCAACCTGGCTGCGCGCAACGGAAAGCGCATCCGCAAACCGCCCTTCTTTTATCATTTTGCGAAAGGCGGGAGATCCCATAACATTTGTGCGCTCGCCGACGAAAATAAACGGAGCGTTTTCGTCGTGAGACTCGAAAACCTCAAGCCCGGACACAACCAAAGCCGCGCGAGGCTTGCGAGGCTTGCGCGGCGCCAAGCCGGCGCACTTTTCCACAATCGCCGCGATATGTTTTGGAGTAGTTCCGCAGCAGCCGCCGATAACATTCAAAAGCCCGCTCTTTGCGTATTCAAAGAGGTGGCGCGCCGTGTCGTCGGGAGTTTGGTCGTAGCCAAACTCGCACAGCGGATTTGGAAGCCCTGCGTTCGGATAGCAATGCGTATAGCATTCGGCAATGCGGTCGAAAGCCTCTATGTACGGACGCATTTTCTCCGCTCCAAGCGAACAGTTCAAGCCTACGAACAACGGTTTTGCGTGGCGTATGGATGCGTAAAAAGCCTCAATTGTCTGGCCGCTCAATATTCTGCCCGATGCGTCGGAAACTGTCATGCTAACGGCTACGGGAACGCGCACGCCCCATTCTTCAATAAGCGTAAGATACGCATATAAAGCCGCCTTTACATTCAAAGTGTCTATCGAAGTCTCCAACAAAAACAAGTCTACGCCGCCTCTGTAAAGAGCCGACATTTGCGCTTTGTACGCCGCCTGCAATTCATCAAACGAAACCGCCCGTGCCGTGGGATCATTAACGTCCGACGCGATGCTTGCGGCTTTGTTCATGGGGCCTATCGAACCGGCGACAAAAATTTTTCTGCCCGTTTTTTCCGCAGCCTCATCCGCCGCCGCGCGCGCGACAGAAGCGCCTGCTAAATTAATTTCCTCTATTAAGCCGCCGCCTATGCGGTAATCCTCCTGGGCGATTGATGTGGAAGCAAAAGTATTTGTCGTAATAATATCCGCTCCCGCAAAAGCATAATCCAAGTGGATTTTTTTTATTACGTCTGGACGGGTTAAATTCAAAAGATCGTTGTTGCCCATCAGCTGCAGCTTGCTCGATTCCAATTCGGAAACTCCTCGGCGAAAATCTTCCTCCGAAAGACCCGCGCGCTGAACAATGGTCCCCATTGCGCCGTCGAGAAAAACTATGCGGCTTTTTAAAAGCTGTTCCAGCTCCGCGCCATTTTTTGAAAGCGGTAAATCCTGCATAACCTTATTTACTCTCCTTTGCCATGTGGGCAATCAGGCGGTCGTTGAAAGTCTTTGCTCCATCGTGTCCCATTAGGCGCAAAGCCTGCACCATTGCGGCGACTTCAACCAACCTCGCCATGTCGCGCCCGGGACGAACGGGAATTATAAAATGTGGTATGGGGATGCCCAAAATATCAAAGTAATTTGTTTCGAGCCCCGTGCGGTCCTCCGCAACTCCGGGCTGCCACTCAACAAACGTTACAACTATGTCTATGGATTTCTCTTTGCGCACGCAGCGTATGCCGAAAAGCTCCGCCACGTTTATTATGCCGATTCCGCGACATTCCATATATCCGCGGTTGAGCTCGTGCCCCCTGCCCAACACTTTTTGGTCGTTCGCTCTAACGCAATATACGTGGTCGTCGGCGACAAGAGAATGCCCGTGGTCGATTAGCGCCAGAGCGCACTCGCTCTTGCCTATGCCGCTGTCCCCGCGAATCAATGTGCCTATTCCCTGTATGTCCATCAACGTACCGTGTATCGACATTCTCGGGGCAAAAAGCCGTTCGAGCCGAACAAAAACCTCCGAAGAAAATTCCTTGGATTTCATTTTTGTGCGTATCATAGGAATGTTGCGGGCGTTCACAACGTCGAGCATCGCCTTTGTTGGAGCAAGATTGCGCGAAATTATTATGCAGGGAATTGAATGGTCTATCATCTCTCCTATAACCTCGCGTTGGCGGACATCGTCGAGATCGCGCATGTACGCCATTTCTCCGGCGCCAAAAAGCTGGATGCGCTTTGACGCGAAATTTTTATAATATCCTGTTATCGCCAAAGCCGGACGATTCAGACTGGGTTCGTAAATCATCCTGTCAAGCCCCTCTACGCCTGCGAGAAGTTCAAGCTGCAGAGTGTCCTTAAACATTTCAAAAAACTCGCGGACTGAGATCTCCTCCGGGACTTTTATCTTGTTGATTTTTTGCTCCATAATCTACTGGCCTTTCTAAGGCGGCAAAAGCGCGTGAAACGGCTACATCGAGAAATTTTCGCCGAGATAAAATTTGCGGCTTTGCTCGTCGTTTACAAGAAATTCGCTAGTGCCTTCGCATAAGACCTTGCCTTCGTGAATTAAATATGCCCTGTCGACAATGCTGAGAGTTTCGCGCACATTGTGGTCGGTTATTAAAACGCCTATGCCCCTTTTTTTCAGCCGCAATATAATATCCTGAACCTCCGCCACACTTATCGGGTCAACGCCGCTAAACGGTTCGTCCATGAGCAGGAATTTTGGGTTGGAAGTCAAAGCGCGGGTTATTTCAAGCCTTCTGCGTTCCCCGCCGGAAAGCGTGAAAGCCTTTTGGTCGGAAAGATGGTTAAGCCCCAAATCCTCCAGCATTTTCACGCAGTAATTTTTGAGCTCGCGGCGCGGAATAGGCAGAGTTTCCGCAACCGCCAAGATATTTTCATAGACGGTAAGTTTGCGGAAAACCGACGGTTCTTGGGGAAGATAGCCTATGCCCATTCGAGCCCTTTTATACATCGGCACGTCCGTGATGTCCGCATTGTCCAAAAACACTTTACCCGAAGTAACCGGCACCAATCCTACAATCATATAAAAGCTCGTAGTTTTGCCCGCGCCGTTGGGTCCCAACAAGCCGACAACTTCGCCGGCGTTAAGCGATATGTTTACGCCCTTTACGACGCGGCGTTTGCCGTATTCTTTAACAAGATTTTCAGTGCGTACGCTTGCTGTTATTTTTTCGGGTTCCATAGCGCAAATAGGCAATAGAATTTACCGAAAGTTGCAACACTTTTGCGCCGAAAATTCCCTGTTTTTTCGCTTTGCACGGATGCAACCGCACCGTCCCACAAGTTTCCAAAGGTTCCGGCACTAGCAGAGGCCCCCCTAACACCCAAAACCTACGCAAATTTTTGGGACCCCCGTTCCGGGGAAATTCTCAAATACGACAGGAAAGAGCGGAAACGCAAGACGCGCCATTTTAAAAGCTTGCCGCGTTTGTGCAGCAAGCAGTCAAAATATGTCCGCCGGAAAATATTTTGGAATATCCGCAACAAAATATTTTCCCGCCGCAGTCTATCTTCGACTTAGTATGCTCCCATTCCATGCGGTCGTATTTTAATTTCGCGCGTTAAAAGCAGTTTCCATAAATAAAATGGTTTCTCCACCCCATAAGCGACCGTTCCGCAATGCCAAGAAAAAAACAATTCCGCATGCGTTAAAATTCAACCGCGCGCCAAACGCGCGCCTTCCAAAACGGACAACGGCTCTTTGTAAACTCAAAAATTTCAATCTTTTTAAAACCGCAAAAAACATATAAATCATACGGAAAAACGCAAAAACGGACAATCCTGCGCAAAAAAAATTCCCTCTCTTGCGGAGGGAATTTTTTACTGCTTTAAATAATTTTTATTTCTTTTCGGAAGAAGCTGCAGGTGCGGCTGAAGCCGGAGCGGAAGCGTTGACCGCCTTTATGATATCCTGGGTGATTTCCGCCTTGGGGTCGGAATACCAGCATGCCCCCTTTTCTATGATAAAGTCCGCTTTTTTCTCGGCGGCGACTTTTGCCACAATTTCCCTTATTTCATCCATATGGACTTTGCGGATGCTTTGGGCATTTTGCTGCAGGCGCTGATTTGCCTGCTCGCTGATATTTCTCATATTTTGTTCAATCTGGCGAATCTGAACAACTTTGGGTTGCGCTTCCGTATCAATAATCTTCTTTTTAGCGTCATCTGCAAGAGCCGGGTTATTCAATTTTTCTTGGATTGCCTGAAGTTCTTTTTCAAGGGCTTGGCGTTCTTTGTCCATTTTGCCAAGCTCCTGCTTGGTGGTTTCAATGGACGAATTGATTTGCGCTGCGGCTTCCTTGGCTTTGTAGTAGTTCTGATAAACCTGCCCCATATCAACTACAAGAATTGACGGTGCGGCGTTCAAAAGCGCGTAAGACAAAATACCCGCTAACAATGCTGCTGTTTTTTTCATATTATTTTTTTCTATTGTTGTTACTAAAGTCTTTTATTTAGTAACGGCATATAGTGCCAATGTTCCGTTTTTTTTCAAGTATTTTTTATCAAACAACAATTTAGCCGCCACTTTCGCAAAGCAGCAATTGTCCGGGAAATGCAATTTTATTGCGCAATAGCCCGCCGCGGCGTATCGAAAATTCTGAAGCCGAACGCGCCTGCCGACAATACGCGTTTTTAGAATACCGTTCCGAACGAGAAGTTAAACTGCATTCCGTCGTTGTTGTATTCGCCGGTTTTCCACGGGAAGCCGATATCTATGCGCATGGGAGCGCCCATCAGCAAAACCCTGAATCCGAAACCAAAGTCCGAATTGTAGTCCGACGGATCCCAATCCCATTCGCCGCTGTTTACATAACCGATATCATAGAATACCGCAAATCTTACGGGATTAAAAAGCTCTATCGAATATTCAATCGAAGCAAACGCAAAAGTCTTTCCTCCGAAAGCTTCCCCCGTTGCGGGGTCTATAGGCCCGACCTTGCGGTATTTAAAGCCGCGCATGTTATAGCCGCCGCCCAAGAAGTACTGTTCAAAATACGGGACATCCTTGCCGCCGTATCCCATGACCGTTCCGGTTCTGCCTACGATTGAAAATACTTGGTTGCCCCAATCGAATGTCGGCGTCCACCATCCGGCGCGCGCTTCTATTCGATAGAGGTTTGTCTGCCCCAGCAGGGGGCCTCCCGCAACATCCTGAATAAACTCAAGGCGGGTGCCGCGCGTTGGAGTCATATAACTGTCGCGGGTGTCGCGCAGAAACGAAAGACTGGCCTGGGAAAGAGAGCGTTCGCCAATATCCCCGCGCTCGGGTTTCATAACTCCGTCTTCAATGAGTTTTTGATCCACATCGTATATGTCGACGAGTTCCAGCTTATATCCCAAACGGGCCTCTATCAATTCATAGATGCGCTTTCTGAGGTAGTTTGACGCACCAAGTCGGACTTCCGAATAATAATCCGAATAATACCCCGTATCCGTGCGGTACAAATCTATTCCGTACGCCAATTCGCGGTTGAAAACCCACGGTTCTTCAAAACTTAAAATAATCTGGTTGCTTTCCAAACCTATTGTGCCGCGAATTCTAAACTTTTGGCCGGCGCCTTGGAAATAGCTGCTGTAATTTGAATAGTCAAAGTTGCTCTGGGTTATTTCCACAGTTGCAACCAAGCTTTCAATGGTACTGAATCCGGCTCCAAACGTAATATTTCCGGTTCTGCCTTCTTTGACCACAATTCTCAAATTGCGGCGCAGCGGTATGTTGGTTGGTTCGGGCGACAGGGTAACTTCGTCAAAAAACCTGGTTTCTTTCAGTCGGTTTTCCGAGGATTTCATGCGCGCCAAGTCGAAAATATCTCCCGGAGCAAGAGCTAATTCGCGGATTATGACCTCGCTTTTGGTTTTTGTATTGCCCTGAATGTTTATCGATTCCAAATAATATTTTTCGCTCTCGATTATTTCTATAATCAAGTCAATGTCCCCAGTCTCCAAGTTCGGGCGGCGCAACGCGCGCACGATTGTGTCTATATAGCCGTATTCGCCATAGTACGTCCTGATTTTTTCAATCATTTCATCAACTTTTGACGGAGAAAATACATTGCCTTTTGTCAAATCGAAATACTCCACAAACTGCATGAGTTTCTCTGTGGAAAACAGCTTATTGTCCTTAAAAGACACCTCGCCTACGTGATACTGGCGGTTTGGAATTATGTTTATAATTAAATCCATATCCCCGGGCTCGTCGGCGTCAGGGAACTCAAAGCGCACTTTAGATTCGTCTATTTCTACGTCGAGATAACCGTGGTCGCGGTAATATTTGCGCAGAGTTTCCAAGTCGGTCTGCAATTCATCCTCTTTGAATCTGCCATTGTCGGTTATGTGCGATATAATCGGAATCCACGTATCCGTCTTCATTTGTTTGAGAAGCTTCATGGAATTTATCTCGGCAGGGTTGTCTTTGCCGAACATAAACACTCCCATTCTGTCCCAAAAGTCGTAAACTTCGGTGGTTGCAGGATCGCCTTCAAAATAAATATTTTGAATCTGAATATCCCCGCCTTCATCTACCTCGAAAATGACGGCGCCTTCGCCGGCTTCGTCGTTGCGCTCTATTGACGATGTAACTTTTGCGAGGGCGTATCCTTTCTTTTGATAATATTCGCGTATTTTATCGGCGTCGCGCTTGACATCTACCTCGCTGAGCGTGCCTCCCGCATAGCTTGATATCTGCTCTTGCAGCCGCCGTCCGGAAAATTCCTTATTGCCGTTGAAAACAATCTGGGAAATTCTGTATTTGGGAATAATGGTAAAATCGATTTCCATTTTTCCTGCGGCATTGACGCTGCGCTTGGCGTCGATGAACTCGTACAGCCCGGTTCCGTAAAGAGAGCGGATAGATTGGTCCAAAGCCCGCTGGTCGAACTTCATTCCTTTTCTAAGCCTGACGTGCGCACTGATTGCATCCGTCGAAATCGACTTTGGGCCGTCGATTTTGTACTCTATTCTGTCAATTTCCAAAGAGTCTTCCGACGGCGTATCCGGAGCGGCAGCCTGCGCAAAAACCGCAGGAGCGACGGCAAATGCTGTCGCATACGCAAAAACGGACAATGCCGCCCTTTTTAAATTATTAAATGTTGACATCTTCCCTGGGGCTGTAGTTTTCGTAACGCGTGTAATTTCTGTTAAAGAGCAATGTAACCACACCCGTAGGCCCATTGCGCTGTTTTGCAAGTTCGGCTCTGATGAGCCATTGAGAATTTGAAATGTCGGAATTATCTGTGTCAGATTTTCTCTGCCTACTCAAGAGCAAAATTGCGTCGGCGTCCTGTTCAATTGAGCCGGATTCGCGCAAATCGCTCGGGCGCGGATAGCGGGTTTCTTTTTCGCTGTCTCGGTTGAGCTGCGCCAAAACCACCACCGGCGCGCGCAACTCTTTTGACATGGCCTTCATTCCCCTTGATATTTCAGCGACTTCCTGCTCGCGGGGCAAAGACGGATCAGAACCTCTGAGCAACTGCAGGTAGTCCACTATCACAAGGCCCAATTTGCCGCCCAACTGCTGGTTTAACCTCCGCGCCTTCGCGCGCATTTCCAAAATGCTGATGCCCGCGGTATCGTCAATCCACATGGGGGCCTCGCTCAATTCCTTTGCGACCGACGAAATATCCTGCAATTTTTCCCTCTCTATAAATCCCTGCGCCAATTTGTGCTGGTCGATGCGCGCTCGCGAGGCAATCATGCGCATATACAGCTGCTCCGCCAACATTTCCAGCGAGAACACAAGAACCGGAACGCGGTTCTTGCCAAAAAGCGCATTTTCTGCTATATTTAAAGCTATTGAAGTTTTTCCCGTTCCGGGGCGCCCGGCAATCACTATCATTTCATTGGCGTGCAGGCCCCTCATCATGATGTCCAAGTCTCTAAATCCGGTAGGAACTCCGACAAGTTCACCCTTGCTTGTTATCAATCTTTTTATCTGCTGCACAGCAAGGTCCACTTGCTCGGAAGCCTTTTTTATGGAATCGCCCACCCTATCCTGGCTGATTCCAAGAATTTTCTCCTCGACGCCTTCTATAAACATGTCGATGCTGCCGTGGTTGTGTTGGGCGTCATATATAGTCTGCGAGCACGCCCTAATTATCGCCCTCAAAAAATATTTTTCGCGGACAATATCCAGCCATTGGCGATAGTGCGCGTATGTTTCAATTCTTCCGGCTATTTCGTTGATGGCGTCTATCCCGCCGACCGAATCCAATTGGTTTTTTGACGACAAATACTCCGCCAAGACAATATCGTCTATCGGAGTGCCTGCTTTATTGAGTTCCACCATCGCCGCAAACATTTTCTGATGCTGCGGCTTATAAAAGTAATCGGGCGAAACTTTTGCAGACAGACAGGAATCTATTACCTCCTTGGTTCCATCCAACATTATGCTCGCCAAAATTCCCTGTTCGGCGTCCAAATTGTTTGGCGGTTCAAAATCCGGATCCGCCCGCGCTATAGCTCCGACAGCATCCACAACGCCGCCTTCATCAGATACAGAGCTTCCCCGCCTGCCTCGACGAACGTATTTTCCATTTGAACTGCCTGATTCTTTTAACGCCATAAATATTTCTCTTAAAAAAATATTCCAGAGACTTTATATTGCATTTTCACAATATGCAAACGCAAAAAAATTTTATTATTAACATTACAAACATCCAAAAATCAGGCTGTTACATTTGAATTGTCAATAAGCCAGGCGCTTTTTAGCGCTGCGCAAGTTCGGCGAAGAAAAAATTTTTCAAGGCGCTCGACTTTTCCAAAGGTCGAAAATATAGCGCCGGCTGCGCCTTTGCAGCGGGGGGCTTCAACTCCCTATCCGCCACAAAAAAAACGCCTCCGTTACGAAGGCGTTTTGAAATAATTAGAGTACTATCTGCTGTTAGATGGAACCCAAATAGTACTTTGCCCAAGTATGGTTGGCATCCAGCTTTATAGCGGTTTCAAACTCCGACTTAGCCTTAAGCTTGTCGCCGTTTGCCAAAGCCACCAGACCCAGCAGATAGTGGTTCTGGGCATCGCGCTTCTGTTTGCTTGCCTGTTCGCCGAACTTGGAGAAGAAGTCCATTTTTTCTTCTACTTTCAAGGATTTCTCAGCCCTGGCTTTCAGCGCGTCCAAGAGCTTGTTTGCGGCAGCCTGGTCGCCGAGCTTCTTGTACGCCATCGCGCGGTAGAAATTCAGGTAGTTGCCTGCTCCGCGGTCGGGATAAGAAACGACTTTCTTAAACAGGGCTTCCGCCGCCGCCTTATCTCCCAGCTTTTCCTGCGCGAGAGCTTCAAAGTAGAGCGACTGCGGCAATCTGCCGCCGTGCATGGGCTGGCCGACTTCAAGATTGCGCGGATATGTGCTGCCGAGCCTGAAATCTGCAAGCGCGCCTTTGTAGTCTTTCTTGTCGAATTTCTCAAGTCCGCTCAAGAGACAGGCGTCCACAAAAGTACCGTGAATTTGCCCGCCGCCTTCCCATACGCGGAAGTGGCGCTTTTGCAACATATCCAAAGCGCGGGCGTATTGGCCGTCTATTATGTAAAGCTCTATCTGTCTGCTGATGGCGTCGTCGCGCTTGGCTACGGCGGCCGCGTTCTTTTCCATCAGAGCCAGGCGCTCCTTGGCGGGCTTTCCGGTTATATCGTAAAGCTTGTCGAGCTCAAAGTAGTAGCGCGGGTCGGACGGATTAACCTCGACGGCCTTTTCATACGCCGCCACTGCCTTTTTGATATCCTTTGCGCGGTTGTAGGCAAAGCCCAAATTGCGCCACGCAATACCCAAGGTCGGGTCTATCGCGACAGCCTTTTCCCATTCCTTTATGCCGTTTTCCTTCTGCTCAAGGAAATAGTAGAGGTTACCCAGATAGTAATGCGCCCTGGCGTCCGAAGGATTGGCCTTGATTGCCGAATTGAGAATGTCTATTTCCTCAGCGCGGAACGGGAAGCAATAATCAGTCGGAGCCTTTGCGGCGGCCGCGTAAGCGTCTTTTGCGTCGGCGTCGCCGTTTAGCGCCTTATAGTAGCCGATGTAGTAGTTTGCCATCGGAGACAGCTTTGACTGGTCGGCATTTTTCGCATAGCATTGCAAGACTGCAATAGCTTCGGGATACGCGCCGGCATTGCCGTAATAAGTGGCTGTTTCGAGAATATTTTGCAAGCGGTCGCCCATTTGCTTCTCGTATTTCGACAAAGCGCATTCTTTGCCGTCAAGGAACCCCTGCTCCGCCAGCGCAAAGAAGTCGAGCTTGTCGATTTCCATAGCCGTTTCCAGGGCTTTTTCAGCGCCGTCTTCGCAGCCGAGCTTGCGCAGGATGTAAGCCTTCAGCACGAGAGCCTTAACGTTCTTTGAATTAAACTGTATGCACGAATCAATCAATTCAAGGGCGTCTTTGTACTTGCGCTCCGAGCAAGCTATTTGCGCTAGCGCAAAGTACGATGGAACTTTGAATTCGGGCCTCCAAGTAGCTTTCCAATAGTTGTCTTTTGCCTGTTTAATCTGGCCGGTCTTGTGCTGGACTACCGCCATGTAATAAATCGGCTCTACATCCTTGGCGACAGTATAGTTCTTTGTTACGTGGTCGATTGCAGTCTGCAGATATTTTTTTGCTTCGTCATACTTGCCTTCGCGCGCCATGCGTATACCCATTACGGTATTTGTGCGGATGTCGTCGGGCGCGCGGCGGAGAGCCTCGTTGTAATAGTCGAGCGGATTCAAAGTGGCGTTGTGGAACTGTTCTATGCGGAGCCCCGCCAAATAGAGGTCTTCAACACTCTTGTAATCCTTCGGGTTTGTGGGCGGAACAACCGGCTTTGGTTTTTCCATCTTGGGGAGAATCTCCTTTTGATAGGCCACAAGTTCCTTGTTGTCCTCGGAATAGAGCGCCACGCGGAAGTCTTCGTCCTTGGACGCGGGAGACACTGTAAGAGTCTTTATGTAAGGCTTGGAGGGCGAAATATCTATCGTTTCCTCGTAAATTACTTTGCCCTTGTCGGTAACGACAACTTTTGCGTCTTCAAATTCCGTGGTTGCGTTGAAGCCGAAGAAAATCTTGTCGATTGCGGTTCTGTCTAAGTTGACTGCGGCGTCGAGATTGGCTTCTTTCACGCCCCTAATTTTAATTGCGGGATACCAGTATTGTTTGAACTCCCTGGTTTCGCCGGGTGCAATCCAGCTGTAGTCGGGCTGGTTGTCGGAGAATGCGCCAACCATGAGTTCTAGATAGTCGCCGTCGTGGTCGGTGAGCATAGTGCGCCACATTCTTGCGGAATCGCAGTTGCCCCACAGGAAGAATTTTTTGCCGCCGACCATGTGGTGGTTTGCCACGTGAATCGTTCCGCCTTCCTTGCCGTAGTCGTAGCCTGCAAGGAAGTCGTCGTCAAAATTCCATGCGAAAATCGAGCAACCTTTGGGATAATTCTTCCACATGGTCATATCCATACCGTTGCAATCCATGCCGCCGTACCTAGATTTTCCGATAGGCCATTCAATGAACTCGTTTTTGGCGTGCTGGGTGCCGTACTGGGTTTTCGGCGGGAAAATCACCTGGTAATTTTCGTCGCAATGAACCGAAACATTTGCCCAATAAAGCATAGACTGTATGAACGGAGTATTGTTAAATACGCGCACATGCGCTTCGACATACGAACGGTCTGGACGAATCGTAAGGCCTATAATCCATTTCATTCTGTGGCGCAATTCTGTTTCGCCAATCCAGACAGTTGCGCTGCCGTCGTCGTTTTCGACGAGAGTGTAATCTACCGGCAACTGGGTAGAGGCTCTGTGATGGTGGGGAATATTCCATTCAACCCCGCCGGACATCCACGCGCCCAACATTCCGATAAGCGCCGGCTTTACCACATGCTGGCGGTAGAAGAAGTCGTAATTTGTGGCTTTGTCCATCGCCGAAAGTATTCTTCCGCCGAGTTCCGGCATCACGCAAAGTTCGGTGTAGTCGTTTTCGAGATATACGGCCTTATAGGTTTGGTCGTGTTTATTATCCGTAAGGACGTCGTACATCGGATATGGATAAACATGCCCCGCAGCACCTTGATAGGTTCGCCCCGTAAAGAAAAACGGATTCAAATCTGCCGGCGCAATATCATACGTTGGCATTACCAACGGTCTTTCCTCTATATCCACGCCGGCGTGGGCAACCGCAAAACTTGCCGCTCCAGCCAAAAGGAATATAGAGCCTTTTATTAAGTTTTTCATGATTTATAATAGTTTACATTTTTATATTAATTGTTAAACTTGACAAAATAGCGACAATACATTCACACGCACAAATAGCCTTTAGAACATTTCAAAAGACAACTAGAGCAAGTTTTTGTTTTACAAATGAATGCCTCCCCGCAAATGTCATCTCCCCTTTAACTAGTAAGATTTTGAGGAGCGCGGGCAAACGTGTCAAACTTTTTTTAGCATAATAACATTCCAGTGCCGCCCGCAAGGAGCGGACAAGCTCGGCAATATTATTTCTGCCAAAATTCAGACTTAAAATCTTTTATTTTCTTTGCCGACTCTTCAAATTCGTCGTCTTTATCCTCGTCTTTCAAAGCCGCTTGGAGCGCTTTGGATTCTTTGGCGCGAATTTCCCTAAGCTTGGGAAAATATTCAGATTCCAAGAAATATGCGTATTCAACCAAGGCGTCGTCTCCGAAAATTATTTTTTCCTTGCGTGAATTTTCAACGCCCAGCGATTTGCCGTCCCTAATTGCAGACGCCAAGTCTTTAAACGATACCGACGGCGCAAATATAATAGTATAACTCTTACCTATATCGTTTATATGATGGGCGTCGCTATTGCCCACAACATTTATGCGCTTGCCGAATTTGCCCTGAACTTTGGCGACTTTTGTCATAGTCAGAAGAGTGTCGTCAAAGTCGTTAAAGACCTCTATGGCGTCGCAATAAAAGTTTTCAAAGATGGCGTTGCGCTGGTAGGAGTCGACCGTGGTTCTGTCGTTTGGCTTCCAATAGGGATGGTTGAATACCGAAATTCCACCAAAGTCCCTTATCTTGTCGAAAGCCACGCAGGTTTGAGCCAGACTGTACTTTGACTGTTCAGGCATAGCCGGCAGCGATTTTAACTTTTCCTCTACCGCCTTCTTGTAAACTTCCGGATTTTCCTTTGCCCAATTTGTAATGCTTTGAGTTGCCCCGAAACTGTGGACGTGGGCGTTGCCGTTAAGATGTACTTCCTCCGCGCGATAGCTCGCCATGGTTATCGGAAATTCTTTCAAGACCTTGCAAAGCTCAACCGAAGACCCGTAATTGCTATGATCTGAAAGCGCGAAGAAGTCGTATCCTTTTTCGAGACACTTGAGCGCCACTTCGATAGGCTCGTTCTTCCCGTCGGAGCCCTTGCTGTGCAGATGGAATTCACCCTTGAAAGGGCGCAGCGCAAACAGTTCCGGATAAAGCGAATAAACTTTTGCCTTGCCTAAAACCTTCTCTTTTTCTCCTGCTTTTTGAGGCTTGGCGACAAACACAAAGGTATGTTCCTGCTGATTCTTGAAAACATGCGAGACTAAAATCTTTCCGTCTTTGATTTCAAAAGGAACGTCTTCGTACTTTGCCCAGCCGGCAATGTTGCCGTTAGAAAAAATTCCCTCTGCGGAAATGCACCTAACCGCCAAATTGCCCGGATTTGCAAGCAAAGCGGGATCGTCGCACGAAATGCGCACCGGCGCGGAAGCGTCGGCCTTTACGACGCGGGGCAAAATTTCAAATTTTGCGGCAAAAGCGCAAGAGACCGCAACTGCCGCGCAAATAAAAGATAAAAACTTCTTCATACAAAATACAAAATATTCCGCTGCCCAAAGCCATCAAGCATTTTTTAAGATTTTTAGGCGGTGAAATCCCATTGCCCAGAGCGCGGCTACGCGAAAATATCCGCCTTATCCGCCGGGGCCCGGGCTGCTCCACAGAGACCTTCAAAGCGACTGAGTCTTTGCAAATCTACTTTTCCGCGGGACATCCGACATTTCCGTCCATGAGAAATTGCTCTCCATGGCCTCCACAGTCTAAAATCATTTGGTCGGTGAACCCCTTAAAGAAAGAATTGTCTGTTATCACGCTGTAAGACATGTTCTTTACTTTTATGCCGTATTTCGGGCGGACTTCCCCTTTTGAACCGTCCCTGCGGCCGGCGCCGGAGGAATTGCAATTCATGGCAATGCCCTTGCAATCTTCCAAATTTACCTGGCAAGACATATCTTCCCCCTCTATATTGTCTTCGCGGCCGCAACGGCGGAACACGTTCGAGGAAATAGTCATAGCGCTGCATTTGCGCAGGTCTATCGCCGCGCCCCAATTGCAGTCGAAGCAGTTGCCGGTAAAATTTGTGGAGCCTCCTTCCACCGCAAAATATCCGCAGCCCTTGTTCCATTCGACGCGGTTTGCGGTAAACATAATAGTCCCGCCCCATTTGTCCACGAACATTCCGTGGCTGCCGTTGTCTGAAATCTGGTTGTCCAACACGAATCCATCCCAGCCGAAAATATAGATGCCGTGTTTTTTATTTGCGCGGAAATAGCTGTGGCGGATTATGAAAAGCCACACGCGCAAAAGATGCGCCCCGCTGCCCGAAAAAAGGCGCACTTGACAGTCGTCTATTACAATGGAGTCTTCTTTTTTGCTGAATTCTTTGTCGTTATTTAAAAATATTCCGTGAATTTCCTTTTTGCATTCGCGGTTGCCCAATAAGAAGAGCCCCTTTATATGCGCGCCAAACGCCCCCGTTACATTGAGGACGCAATCGGCCTCATCGCTGTCCAGGACGAGCATCGCCCCCGCATCTCCGCCGTACGCCCATTGGGGTTCAGACATCACCGTCGTATGAGGGCGCACTTTCAAGTCGTGGCACAAATACTTGCCCGACGGGAAATACACCGTACCCTGAACTTCTCCCGCGGCGTCCAACGCCTTTTGGATAGCCTCGCTGTCGTGGGTTGCCCCGTCGCCGAAGGCTCCGAAATCTTTCACGTTGAATACAGATGAATTTTTTACACCGGTTTTTGCGCCGTCAGATTGCGCCTTAGCCACAGACGCCGCAAAAGCGCCCGCAAATCCGGCGGTTCCCAGAGCCAATCCCGTTTTCTTTAAGAAGTTGCGTTTTGAAGTTTTCATGATACCAAATATGCTAGAATGTTGAGCCCACATTATTGTAGAACAAGTACTGTTTGCCGTGTCCGCCCTTATCCAGAACCATCTCCTTTAAATAGCCCTTATAAAAAGAGTTTGACGAAACAACCACATAATCCAAATTCTTCGCCACCATTCCGTATTCGGGAGTTACAGTGCCTTCACCCTTGTCCTTATCCTTTCTAGCAGCAAAGGAATTGCACACCAAAGACAATCCCCTGCAGCCGTCGAGAATCGCATGCGCGGAAATATGTTCGTCGCCCAAAGTGTTGTTTTTCTTGCCGCAGCGGCGGAACACATTTCCAGAAACCGCCGTCGTTTGAACGTCGAGAATACATATACCCGCGCCTCCGTTGCAGTCAAAGCAGTTGCCGGTTACGTTCCAAGCGTTCCCCGTAGGAATGTAAAGCCCGTAAGAACCGTTCCATTCGACGCGGTTTGCCGTAAACATTACGGTTGACCCTCTTTCCTCGCAACCGAAGCCGTGCATGCGGTTGCCAGAGAACTGGTTGTCGGTAACAAAGCCGTCCCAGCCATATATACAAACGCCGCAGCCGGCGTTGCTTTGCATTATGCTATGGCGGATTATAAAGAGCCATATCCTCAAAAGATAGACTCCGTGCCCGGAAAACGACGCTATTTTGCAGTCG
Organism: uncultured Opitutales bacterium; assembly: GCA_944389215.1. GTDB lineage: Bacteria > Verrucomicrobiota > Verrucomicrobiia > Opitutales > Intestinicryptomonadaceae > Merdousia. Next base: position 316 of record CALXLN010000083.1, on the reverse strand, counting down.
TCTATTACTACGGTATCTTCCTTTTTGCTGAACTCCTTGTCGTTGTTTAAAAATACGCCATGAATTTTCTTCTTGGCTCCCTTTTTACCCACTATGTGGAGACCCTTCAGGTGGACTCCGAAAGCTCCGGTTATATTAAGCACGCAGTCAGCCTCGTCGCTGTCCAAGACGAGCATTGCACCCGCGTCCCCGCGGTAGCCCCACTGCGGCTCGGACATCACCGTTGTGTGCTCCGGCACTTTTAAATCGTGGCAGAGATACTTGCCCGACGGAAAATATACGCTGCCCTGCACCTTGCCCGCTGCGTCCAGCGCCT
>CALXLN010000082.1 GCA_944389215.1 uncultured Opitutales bacterium | reverse complement strand
GGAAAAGTTGCCGTAGGCGTGCCCGAATCCTGAATCCCGCCTTGCAAAATTGCTGATAAAATCGACAACAAAAGCACTCCGCAAACAATGGCAAGAATATTGCCCTTGCCAATTCCGTTGGCCCTGCGCTGCAGTAGGAGAATCCCGACCCAAACGCAATAAACCGGAATCATAAACGCCGCAAACCCTATTGAAATATACGCCAACACGCAGAATGTGGACCCGAATTTGCCGCACAAATTTGTTCCAGCGGAAGTCGTGGAATAAAAGAAAGATTCCAAATAGGGTTTGAAAAACACCTCTTGGCCCGGAACATAGTCCAGCATTGCCAGTGCCAATATTGCGCCGATAAATATAAATACGGACCCCTCTACGGGCCTGCGTCGCCCCAGTATTTCTCCAAGTTTTTCGCCGCGCTGTTTTGTTTTTTTTGCCATTTTTTATCCGCCGTTTGTAAAATTCAAATTCTCCCCGTTCTCTTGGACCAAAATCAAGTCCAAGACCGAAGTGTATACTGAGCGCATACCGCCGCTCCATTTTCAAGAATCTCCAATTGCGGCAAAAAGTCAAAATTTTTATCCGCCAAAGGCTTAAAATCGCACAAATATTCCGGCAAAAATTCTGAAAATAAACAAGCCTCATGCGCCGCTGGAATTATCCAAGCAAACGCTCCGCGTGCGCCAAAGCAGAGCTGCTGCCGCGGTCTCCAAGCATTCTTGCAAGCTCCGATATTCTGGACTCGCGGTTGGAACCTATGGAAGTTATTGAAACGCTTGTCGATGTTTTAGTCTGCGTTTTTTCCACTAAAAAATGGCTGCCAGCACAGGCTGCGACCTGCGGCAGGTGCGTTACGCAAAAAACTTGGTGGCGCTCGGCCAAATGCGCAAGCTCTTTGCCGACTTCCGCGCCGATTTCCCCGCCGACATTCGCGTCGACTTCGTCAAAGACTAGTAGCGGAGTGGAATCTGCGTCGGCGAGCGTCGTCTTCAAGGCAAGCATAACCCGCGCCAATTCTCCGCTGGAGGCTATTTTAGCCAGCCCCAAAAGAGGCTGCCCCGGATTTGCGGAAAATTTAAACTCGCATCCGCTGCCGCATTCCGCACCCGGATTGGGCGCGGGCGTTACCGATATTTCAAACCGCGCATTTTTAAAGCCCAACCGCTCTAAAAGCTTCATCGCGCTGGCCGAAAGCTTTTTTGCGGCTTTTAAACGTGTCTTCATGATTTCGGAGGCAATGGGCGACATTTCCGCCAATAGAGAAATTTCCGCATTGGAAAGCTTTTGAAGGGTAGATTTTACATCCGACTGCGTTTCGATTTTTTCTTTCATGCTTTCGCGCGCGGCACGCACAAGTTCCGCCGAAGCCCCGTACTTTCTAGCCAGCGAAAGCCACGACGACATTTTCTCGCGGACTTCTTGTATTTGCGATTCGTCCAAGTCGGCCCCCCTTGCCAAAGATTTAAATTCATCAGAAATATCCGCCAGTTCAAAACTTGCGCTTTCGAGGCGCGCGCGCAACTCATCAATCCGCCTCCCCGCTTCGGAAAGTTCGCCCGCCAATTTGTTGGCGGCGGCAAGGGACTCCAAAACGCCTCCGTCGCCGTCTATGATGTCGGAAATAGACGAAGATTTTTCCACTATGTCGCTCGCCATTTCCGCAAGTTTAAATTTCTCCTCAAGCTCTGCTATGCCATCGTTCGTGGGATTTACTACGTCTATGGCGGCGATTTGCAATTTCAAAAATTCTACTTCGTCAGGAGTAAGGCTTTTTACCGCGCGGATTTTTTCTATTTCGCGCAAAATGGCTGAACGCTTCTGAAGCAAATTCAAATAGCTTTCCCTGAGCTTTGAATTACCCGCAAAAGAATCCAACATAGCCAGCTGGTTGTGAAGGGAAAAAAGCTTTTGAGGCTCTCCCGGACCGTGGAAATCAACCCAATAAACGCCGAGCCCCGCAAGGGTGGATAGCGGAACAAGCGCGCCGTTTACAAACGCCCTGCCCGATTTTTCCCTATTTACCGTTCGAGCTATTACCAAAACACCGTCGTCGCAGGCTGGAACTCCATTTTCCTCTAAATACGCGTCTATTTTAGAAGTGTCGGAAAAATTTAGAACAGCCTCGACCTTGCACGAATCCGAAGCCCCGCCAACTATTTCCCTTCCGCATCGGTTTCCCGCGAGCATTGAAAGCGCTCCCAACAAAACGCTTTTACCCGCGCCGGTTTCGCCCGTTACGACGGTAAATCCTTTTGAAAACTCCAACTGGGCTTCTTTTAATAAAGCCAAATTGCTTATTTTTAAATACTCAATCATAAGCGCGGACGAACAAAGTTAAAATTTTGCCGCTAAATACGCCTATTGCAGAAAACAACGCGCCCTGCGCCGCCGCTATTTCACCACAACCCCCGCCGCCACAAGCTTTTCTATAAACGAGGGATCCGCGGAAGAGTCTGTAATAACTATGTCGCATGCACTCAAATCTGCAAAAAAACGCGCGCTTCTGACGCCGAATTTTGACGAGTCGCACAAAAGAATTTTGCAAGTGCACAACGGGAACGCGCTCTCTTTAAATTCTGCGTGAAGCTCCACTGCCTCGCTCGCGCCCCTCTCCAAATCGAACCCGTTGCAGGAAAAAAACATTTTGTCTATGGGAAACCTGCGCAGCGACGCGTTTGCAACCGCCCCTACAAAACTATGGCTGCGGCGGTTTAACATTCCTCCTGTGGATACGACGGTTATATTGTCTTTTTCCATCAGCGGAGTTATTGTGTCGTGCCCATTCGTTATGACGGTCAGCTTTATGTTTGGCAAAATTTCCGCCAAAGCCAAAGATGTCGACCCTGAATCTATCAGAATTGTCTCGCCCTCTTTTATATATTCCAGCGCCTTGCGCGCTATTTCCCTCTTTTGGTCCCTGTTTTCCTTTAGGCGCGAAAGCATCGGAATATCGTGAACTCTCTTCTCTATTCGCAGCGCTCCGCCGTGGGTGCGGATTAGCTTGTTTTCAGAATCTAAAAGCTCCAGGTCGCGGCGGATTGTTTCGTCGGTAACGTCGAACTTTTTCGCCAATTCAATGGTGCGCAGGCTCGGCTGGGTCTCGAGCATGCTCAAAATCACTCTCTGTCTTTGTCTTGCTAACATGGCAAAATAAATTAAAAGCGCCTTTTTACGCGTCAAGCAGATTCTGTCTTTTGGGCGTTTTTTGAAACTACACAAATCTTATCGTCCGGCATCAAATATGTACATTTTTGTAATTTTATAAAGAAAATCTTCAAAAAACTTGACGGTTTTTAGATAAAAACCAGCATTTTGGGCATTTAAATTTCTAAACTAATCAATAAAGGTAACAAATATGAACAAATATGTAGCAAAAGTCTTGGAAGACTTGAACGCAAAACAACCCTGGGAAAAGGAATTCCTGCAGGCGGCGGAAGAAGTTCTATCGTCTCTGGAAACCGTTCTCGACAGCAACCCTATATATGAGAAGAATAAAATTCTCGAAAGAATGGTGGTACCGGAAAGAGTAATCCTGTTCCAAGTGCCCTGGGCCGACGACAAGGGAGAAATCCAAGTAAACCAAGGATACCGCGTACAATTCAACAGCGCGATAGGACCTTACAAGGGCGGCCTGCGCTTCCATCCGTCGGTAAACTTGAGCATACTGAAGTTCCTCGGATTCGAGCAGGTTTTCAAGAACTCCCTCACAACGCTCCCGATGGGCGGCGGCAAAGGCGGCGCGAATTTCGATCCCAAAGGCAAGAGCGACAACGAAGTGCGCAACTTCTGCAATAGCTTTATGCGCGAACTCTACCGCCACATCGGCCCCAATACCGACGTTCCCGCCGGAGACATAGGCGTTGGCGGACGCGAAATCGGCTATCTTTTCGGACAATACAAGCGCTGCAAGAACTCCTACGACAGCGTTCTAACCGGCAAAGCCCTCGAATGGGGCGGCAGCTTGATTCGCCCTGAAGCAACAGGCTATGGAAATGTTTATTTTGCGCAGGAAATGCTCGCCACAAAGGGCGACGGATTTGCTGGCAAGACAGTTTTGGTATCCGGATCCGGAAATGTGGCGCAATACACCGTTGAAAAGCTGATACAACTGGGGGCAAAGCCCATATCAATGTCGGACTCCAACGGAACGGTAATAGATCCCGACGGATTTGACGCCGAAAAACTCGCTTATGTAATGGAACTTAAGAACGTAAAGCGCGGCAGAATGAGCGAATATGTCAAGAAATATCCGACAGCCAAGTACTACGAAGGCAAAAAGCCTTGGGGCCTGGTAAAAGCCGAAATCGCAATGCCGTCCGCCACACAAAATGAAATCAACGGCGACGACGCAAAAGCCCTCATTGAAAACGGCTGCATATGCGTATCCGAAGGCGCGAATATGCCCTCCACTCCGGAAGCTATACACGTCTATCAGCAGGCGAAAATTCTATATGCTCCCGGCAAGGCGTCGAACGCCGGCGGAGTTGCGACATCCGGGCTCGAAATGTCCCAAAACGCAATCCGCCTCAGCTGGACACGCGAAGAAGTCGACCAGAAGCTGCACGGCATTATGCGCAGCATCCATAAGAACGCCCTCGACGCCGCGGCGGAATTCGGAACTCCGGGCAACTATGTAAACGGCGCAAATATCGCCGGATTCAAGAAGGTTGCAGCCGCAATGATAGCGCAAGGGTTCTAATAGAGAATCTATTTATATCACTACCGCAAGCGTCTCATCCATACGGATGGGGCGCTTTTTTGTGGCTATTAAAATTAATTGCCTAGAAACACTCCATGCGTTGCTTTTTCCGTAGATTTTGCGAAAATGCAAAAGGCCTTCCCTTCAGAGGCTGCCCGATAAAAAATTTATAAGAATCAACCCGCCGCCGCCATTTGGACAAAGGCCTTACAAAAACGTTTAAACAAAAATTTTTAGTTGAACGCCTGTTTTTTACAAAGTATTCTGAAAATATATTACGATAAACTATTATGAGCAAAAGAATCCTGGCAATAGCACTGCAACTATGTTCGTCTATAGCTTTTGCAGACGGACTTGTTGAATACGCCGAAAAGTCATACTCCGACGCCGCAAAAGCCTCGGAAGCCATCTCGGAAGCGGCGTCTCAAATAGAATTAGCAGCCCAAACCCTAGGCAACGGAAAAAGAACTTTGGACGAAGTCTTAGCAAAAGTTAATTCTTTAAAATACGGCAATTTAATTTTGGCGGAGAAAATAAGCTCAAACAGCGAAAAAATATCCCAAAGTCTAAAGGATTATAAAACGTTTTTAAGCGAGTATAAAAATCTGGACGAGTATGCCGCAAAGCTGTCGTCAGCGCTCCCATTGGGCGAAGAAAGAATTGAATACGGGCGCGCTCTCATAAAAAGCGCAAAGGCGCTTGTGGAAAAAAATCCCGGAGACAACTACCAAGACCTTAAATACGTAAATTCCATTGCGGAACAATACAACAATAAAGTCGACGCCCTAAACCGCCTGCAAAAAGAAGAGTTTTCAGCAGTCTCAATAAATCTAAAAATGTGCGGCCCGCACCTTGAAGGAATAAAAACCTTTCTCGATATGGCTGAAGACTTTAACTCTAAAGCGCGCAGTATATGCGAATCAAACGCAAAAAGCGCCGACGAAATAACGCGGGAATATTCCAAGCTTTCCGATGGGCTGTCCGACTATTACAACCAGTATTTGGAAGCCCACGGCAAACTTTCTGCAGAGGCGGCAGATATATCCGACGCCTTTTTAAATCTCGCAATATTCGTTCTCAACGAATTGCCAAAATCTCCCGAATATAAAGACAGTGTCTTTAAAAATGCTGAATATATAAGGATTAGCATTCCGCAAGCGCGCTCTATTGTAGCATCCGTCAAATACAAAAACTCCCAGCCGTCGGGGAATTTCGCCGACGCCGCAAAAGCCTCTCTTCCCGAAGGAATGTTTCAGCGCGGTATGGTGGAATCCGCCGGATTAGTGCCGGGCACAAGCACAGCAACAAACATTCAACCCAAAGGATTGCGCAAAGAAATTTTGGAAACGTCCGCAAAAATAACGGCTCTTTCAAAAGAAATAGCAAACGCCGAACTTCTATTGCGCCAACGGATAGAAAAAATATCGGAACTCACCGGCAATATAAAATCGCTCCACACAAATATGTCCGCCACGCTAAATGCCAGTATAAACGACTTCGCCACAGCGCAAACTTCCGCGGCGGAAACGGAAATGGTGTCTGGAATGGCAAAAATATCTGCAATGCAATTTGAAGTAATCGAAAGCCAAATTAAGAAATCGTTTGAAAACGCAAAAAACAAGACAAACCAAGCCGCGGCTTTTGCAAAATCTATGACCAAGAACTTGGAGTCGGCTAAATCCGCAATAAAATAAAACCATGAAAAATCACCTAAAACTCCTGTTAATTCCGCTGGCAGCTATAATATCGGCCTGCGCCACAAACGAACGCATAATGATGGATAAAACCGTTCCCAGCGCAATATGCGAAGTTGGAGACACTTTGGAAATAGCTCTCGAAGAAAATCCAACGACCGGATACGTATGGAGAATAACCGACGACGGTTCGCCAGTCTTGAAACTCGAGAACCAATCATATCAAGCGCGCGCGACATCCGGCAATATTGCAGGAGCCGGCGGAACTATTATTTACATATTCAAAGCGGTCAATCCCGGCGAAACAAAAGTCAAGCTCGTATGCGCGCGCCCATGGGAAAACAACAAGCCAATAAATAAAGCCGTTTTCACGGTAACGGCCAAATAGCATGCATGCCATTAAAATTTACTTGCCTATAAAAACTTTGCAAATAGGCTCAGTCGCTTAAATTTTCACAAAATTTCAGCAAAAATAGACATTATGAGACCAAAAAAAGTAGCCATATTGACGGCGGGCGGATTGGCGCCCTGCCTCTCCAGCGCAATCGGAGGTTTGATTGAACGTTATACGGAAATCGACCCGTCCATAGAAATCATCTGCTATCTTGGCGGATACAAGGGTTTGCTTTTGGGCAACAGCATTAAGGTAACACCTGAGATGCGCGAAAAAGCCCATCTGTTGCACCTGTACGGCGGCTCTCCGATAGGCAACTCGCGCGTTAAGCTTACAAACGTAAAAGACTGCGTAAAACGCGGACTTGTAAAAGAAGGCGAAGATCCGCAAAAGGTTGCTGCCGACCAACTAGTAAAGGACAATGTAGACATTCTTCACACAATCGGCGGCGACGACACAAACACCGCAGCAGCCGACCTTGCAAAATTCCTAAAGGACAACAACTACGAACTAACCGTAATTGGACTCCCCAAAACGATAGACAACGACGTCTATCCGATACGCCAGAGCCTTGGCGCATGGACTGCCGCCGAAGAAGGCGCTAAATTTTTCTCGAATGTAGTTGGCGAACACGGCGCCAATCCGAGAATGTTAATCGTCCATGAAGTGATGGGCAGAAACTGCGGATGGCTCACCGCCGCAACTGCTGCGAAGTATCGCAAGATGCTTGAGAACAAAGAATGGGCTGACGGACTCGGACTCACAAAAATGCGCCGCGACATCCACGCCATATATATTCCTGAGATGGAACTTGACATAGAAGCTGAGGCAAAACGCCTGAAGAAAATTATGGATGAGAATGATTGCGTTAACATTTTCATATCCGAAGGCGCCGGCGTAAAAACTATTGTCGCCGAAATGGAAGCCAAAGGAGAGGAAGTTCCCAGAGACGCATTTGGTCACGTAAAGCTCGACGCAGTAAATCCTGGAAAATGGTTTGGCAAACAATTTGCCGAAATGTTGGGAGCAGAAAAAGTAATGGTGCAAAAGAGCGGATACTTTGCCCGCGCGGCGGCGGCGAACGCCGACGACTTGCGCCTAATCAAGAGCTGCACCGACTTGGCTGTTGAATGCGCATTGCGCCGCGAAAGCGGAGTCATTGGGCACGACGAAAACCAGAACAACGTTCTGCGCGCGTGTGAATTTGAACGCATAAAAGGCGGCAAGCCGTTTGACACTACACAAAAATGGTTCACCGATTTGATTAAAGACATCGGACAAGCATAGCGCTCAAAAAGAAAAAAGCGGGGAGTTTTTCCCGCTTTTTTCAATTTCAAATACAAATGGCGGCAAGCCGTTTGACACCACGCAAAAATGGTTCACCGATTTGATTAAAGACATCGGACAAGCATAGCGTTCAAAAAGAAAAAAGCGGGGAGTTTTTTCCCGCTTTTTTCTTTTTTACGCTAAAGATAACATATTCAAAGCGAAAGTTTAAATTACAAAAAAAAGCGCAAATGAAAAGATTCCATTTGCGCTTTTTATTTATAATGAATTGCTTCTGTAAGAAAAAGAAACTTTTGCGAAGGCTCTGAAATACTTATTTTGATTCTTCCTTTTTCATAGCCTGAATAACGCGAACTCTTGGCAGGAAATACGCAACAAAACCAAATAGCGGAAAGAATGAACATAAAATATAAACAGATTCTATACCGTAAATATCAGCAATCTCGCCCAAGACTGCGGACGCAACCCCCGCTATACCAAATGCAAATCCGAAAAATATTCCCGATACAAGCCCGACTTTTAAGGGCAACAACTCTTGCGCGTAAACGAGAATCGCCGAAAACGCCGACGATATTATAAACCCTATAAAAATGCTTAAAATTATAGTCCAAGTAAAATTAGCATAAGGCATTATAAGCGCAAACGGCGCAGACCCCAATATAGACCACCATATTACCATGCGCCGCCCGTATTTATCGCCTATCGGCCCTCCCAGCAAAGTTCCCAAAGCTGCAGAAAATAAATATACAAAAAGCAAAATTTGAGAGGTCTGCATTGATACCCCGAATTTTGACATCAAATAGAACGTATAATAATTCGATATGCTAACGGTATAAAAATTCTTTGAAAACACCAAAAACATTAGAATAAACATCGTAATCCATATCGTTTTTGCCGGAAGGCCGACGTTTCTTATAAATTTTGTTTCGCCGGCGGTTTGCGCAGTTAGCTTTTCCAACTTAATTCTGGACGAATACCATCTGCAAGCAGGTATTAAAACGAATATCGCAATTACCGCCAGTATGGAGAATTTTGCAACAGCCGGCTGTTCACGCACAAAGAGCGCCGCCAGAAGCGGGCCCGCGGCAAAGCCGCATGTTCCGCCTACTTGAAATATAGACTGCGCCAATCCTTTTTTATTCCCCGCAGCTATCGACGTTATTCTTGAAGCCTCCGGATGCATTATAGACGAACCTATCCCGGATATAAAAACCGCGCACAACAGCCCCTCAAAGCTGTTGGAAAAAGCTATCAGCAATATTCCGCTCATTGTGCAACATAACCCGATTGGCAGAAACCAACCGGCGGGACGCCTGTCGAAAAGATACCCAAATATCGGCTGCATTATCGACGACGATATTTGGTACATTAGCGCTACAAGCCCTATCTCGCCGTACGTTAGAGCCAAATTAGACTTCAACATAGGATATATGGCAGATATGAGCGACTGCATTGCATCGTTCAATCCGTGCGCCAAACTTAACGCCGCCAATATTCCGAGAAAGAATGTTTTTTCCCGCTTTTCCGACATAATTCAGCGCATTTTTACCCGCCCGTTTTTTTAATCAAGTTAAATCGAACAGGCGCGCGTAAACTTCACGGGCTCCTTCAAAGCCAGCCAGTGTGTAGCCGTTTTGCGAACTAACCAGTTTAACCGGCACACATATGCGGCAACCTTACCCGATTTCCGCACTAATGTCTTATAAATAGAAAACTTAGTTTTTCTTTTTGTCTTCGCCGATGTACGGCAAATCTTCGGGCGCAACCGTAGCAGTCAGCGCGCCGGTTGCGTGCGCCAACTGTGCTATGGACTTGCAAAGCCCGGCTTGGGCGGAAACTTTTTGCTGCCGCGCCTGCGCCAGCCTGTACTGCGCATTGAGGAAATCAGTTATCGAATTAACGCCGTTTTCATATCCGACCTTTGTGGCATTAAATGCTTCCTGGGAGGCATCTATGGCTGCCTGCGAACTTTCAACTTGCTTTACCGCGCTTTGATAATTGTGGTAATAGGTCCAAATGTCCGAAATTATCTGAATTTCCGCGGCCTTCAATGCTTGAGCCTGCGCGCGTTCCTTTGCCTTTGCGCTTATTAGCTCGTACTTGCGTGCAAATCCTTCAAACAGGCTCCAACTTGCCGTCAATCCGCCTTGGTAAGCGTATTGGTCGCCGCGCTCCTTGGCAGTATAAGAGACATAGCTTGCGGTTGCCGATGCGCCTATTTGAGGAAGAAAATCGCGGCGGGCTGTTTCAATGTCGCTTTGTGTCTTTCTCAACTGCGCATACGAGGCCAATAGCGTTTGCCTTGAACGCATAGCCATAGCAATAAGGTCGTCTATCTTTTGCGAAGTTTGAGGGGAATCGGGAATTTTAACTTCGTCCGAAACTTTAAACGTGCCGCCAACGCGCACACCCAAAGCGTTCGCCAAATTGGCTCTTGCCGTTTCAACAGAAGCTTTGGCAGTCTCTAGGGAAAATTCCGCGTTCCTTAGGTTGGCGAGAGCGTTTAGCATATCCTGCTTATTGCCTACGCCTTCGTCCAACCGGGCCTTTGCGGATTCGTAAGCGGTTTTTGCGTCTTCTATATTCATCAGCGCCGACTTTACCCCGCCTACCGCCTCATAATAAGAATAATAAGCCACATTAACCGAAAGCGCCACGTCCTGGATTACCTGGTTATAATCGAAATTCGCCGCCCGCAAAGCCTCGCGCGCGGAGTTTATCTGCGACTCGCGCTTTCCGAAATCGTATAGGAGCCAGTTTATCTGAGCCGACGGCCCGTATCCGGTTTCGTAATACGAACCTACTGCCAGATTCCCAAAATACGCCAAACTGGGATGTGTCTTTCCCCTGTAAACGTCCATTGAAACGGATACCTGGGGATAATACGCCGACTGAGCCTTGCCTACCGCCGCCGCATAAGCCTTTGATTGAAACCAATACGAACGAGTTTGAGTGTTGTTCTCAAGCGCGATATCCAAAAGTTCCGACAAGTCAAGGGGAACGCCGGCGAGCATCTTTTCAGCGGCGGACGCCGGTTTTTCGGCGGATGCCTTGCCATCTTCAGAAGCGGCGGTATCGCTATTTAAGATTTTATCCGTTTTTATTTGCTCCGGTTCTATAACCTTGGATGGAAGCGCCTCCTTGGGTGCTTTCCAATATCTGGCAGGAGTAGGAGCTGTCTGCTTGTCGACATTGACGCATCCGCAAAGGGCCGCGAAGACTGAGGCAAACATTAAAATGCAAAATTTATTCTTCATGATAATTAGTCTCCATCGGATGAGAAATTGATGGTGCCGCGCGCAAAGAAAGGAATTTTATCGAGTATTCTCGTTTGCAGCCAGTCGAACCAAAGATAAACCACAGGAGTTATGTAAAGAGTTATTATTTGCGAGAATACCAAACCGCCCACAACAACGACGCCAAGCGGTATGCGGCTCTCTGCGTCTGCCTCTCCCCACCCGAAAGCTATGGGAACCATACCCATCAAAGCGGCCAGAGACGTCATTATAATCGGGCGGAACCGCTCCATGCAAGCCTCGTGGACGGCGTCGCGCGGGGTCATTCCGGACGCCTCGCGCATTATGGCGAAGTCTATCATCATAATTCCGTTTTTCTTAACGATGCCCATAAGCATAAACAGACCGATTGCCGAATAAATCGAAAGCTCCATATCGAAGAACCACAAACTTCCCAATCCGCCGACAAGCGCGACCGGCAAAGCCATCAACACCGTTATCGGGTGCAGGTAGCTTTCGTACAATATGCCCAAAATTATATACATTACAAAGAACGCCACAAACATCAGCATAATCAGGCTGTTCATAGTTTCCTTAAACGAGACAGCCTCGCCAACAAAGAAACCCTCTACGTTGCGCGGCAGATTTTCTTTTGCAACAGCGTTTACCCAATTTACGACGTCGCCAATGGCGACCCCGTCAACCAAGTCGAAATATATCGTTACCGAAGGGAAATTATTTACGTGGTTTATGGATACCGGAGCCAAAACGGTTTCGGAAGTTGATATGGAATTAAACGGAATCAGGTTTGAGAGGCTGTACGGCTGGTTTTGGTCTCCGCCGCCTCCGGTTACAGTGCGCACCGGCCTTCCACCGGTTATCGTGGAATCGGGAGTGAAATTCAACTTAAACAGGTCCGATTCAAATCCGCTGTCGGCCTCTTCCGCCTCCATAATCGACCAATATTGCTGGAATGGGGATTTTATAAGGTAAAAGAACGATTTCGCATAGGCGTCGCGGAAGACATTGGAATAATTGTTTGCCGAAAGCCCCAGCATAGTTGCCTTGTCTCTATACGGCTTTAATGTTATCTGTGGATTGTCCAGATACAAGTCCGTTTGAATGTTCGAGAAAAACACGCCCCTGCGCGAGCTCAGCACTTTGAAAAAATTTTGCGCGGCCTCGTACAAATCGCCTTGGTTCATAGATGTCATAGCAAAAGCGTATTTGCCCTGCTGGCTGCTTGTTGCGCCCGTTGAAATTTTAAGGGTTGGCTGGGGCGTAAAAGCAGAAACTGCGCCGGGAATCATAGCAACTCTCTGGTTTATTGAGTTGGCGACTTCCTCTATTGGCGGACGCGTCTTTTTGTTTGTCAGAGTTACGAATCCAAAACCCATATTTTGGTTGATGAACGACGAAACTCCCGAAACAAGAACGAAATTTTTGACGCCTTTTGTAGTTTTCAGTATTTGCGCAACCTCCTCCTGCAAAACACCGACTTCTTTTGGCGAGGATTTAGTGTTTGTGATAAAAACACCCTGCATAAAACTGCTGTCGCCTATCGGGAAAAATATTTGCGGAAGCGCAGATCCGAAGTATACAACCCCGTATATGCACGCGGCATAAATTGCCGCCGTAAGAAAGTTTCTTTTGAGCATCCATGACAGTGTCGGGCTATAAAATCGCAGAAACGCAGCCTCTAGCTTGTGGGAAATTTTCTCTACAACAGTTTTATCCGAGTAATCCTTAGTGCGCTTTTGGAGAATTCTAGAACACAACATCGGCGTCATAGTGAGGCTGACCAACCCTGACATCAAAGTCGCCACAATAATAGTAACCGAAAACTCCTTAAATACGCGCCCCGTAATTCCGCCCATAAATACAAGCGGAATAAAAACCGCAGCAAGCGAAAGAGTCATACTCAAAATAGTAAAAGATATTTCGCTCGCCGACTTAAACGTGGCTTCGCGCGGAGATTCGCCAAAATCCTCCATCCTTCGGACTGTATTTTCCAAGAACACAATAGCGTCGTCAACCAGAAACCCGATTGCCATCGTCAATCCCATAAGGGACAGATTGTTTATAGAGAATCCGAAGGCGTTCATAAATATGAACGTCAAAAGAATTGAGAACGGCAAAGCGACTGTTGGTATGACGGTGTCGCGGATTCTGCCCAAAAATAGAAAGATTACAAGAACAACCAAACCGAATGCTATGTAAAGGGTCTCTTTTACATCGTTTATATTTGCTATAATTAGCTCGGAGCGGTCGTAAAATTCCGACACGGTTATGGATTCAGGCAGTTCCTCCTTAAACTTTTGAAGCATCTTCTTTATGCCGGCTACCGTCGCAATAGCATTGCCATCGGCGCGCTTTCTTATGCCCATGGCAATTTGAGCAGTGGACTTGTCAGAAGGGACGGCGCTGTTAAAAAAGTCTATATTTAGGGTGTCAAATTGAATGGCGTTGACCGCCTTTGCGATATCGCGCAAATATATGGGGGAGCCGTCCTTAAAACCTACGACAATTTTTTCGTAATCCTCAGCCGTAGACAACTGAGTGTTCGGGAAAAGCACGAAATGCGAAGTCGGCCCGTTTAAGTTGCCGGCGCCCGTCATGTTGGTTGAGGCTGCAAGGGCATACTTGAGGTTTGTGGTGGTAAAGCCCAAATTATACAGTTTGGGAATATCGACCTCTATGCGAACCGCCTTTGGAGCCGCATACAAATCGACCTTTGAAACGCCTTCGACCATATTCAGCTGCTGCGCCACTTGCGAAAAGGCATAGTCGTACAAATCCCCCGTCGTCATTCCGTTGCTTGTAACGGATACGATGTATATTGGCAAATCGTTAGGATTGTCTTTTGTAAACGAAGGAGGAGACGGCAAGTCGGCGGGCAAATTTCCCATAGCGCGCTGGATGGCGCTCTGCACGTCGGTGGCGGCTGCGTCGATATTTTTACTGAGGCTAAACTGCAAAATTATCGACGACGAACCGAAACTATTGCGGCTGGTAATCATCTCGATGCCCGGAATCTGCATAAACTGCTGCTCCAAAGGCGAAGCCACATTCGAGCCCATTATTGTCGGGTCGGCGCCGGGATACGACACGCTTACCTGTATGACGGGATAATCCACGCCGGGAAGGTCGTTGACGGGCATTGCGCGGTAGGAGTATATCCCAAAAAACGCAGCGGCGAGCGCAAGCAATACCGTCATAACCGGGCGGTTTATAAATATGTCTGAAATCGAGCGAGAGCGTACACCCACGTTAGACTTATCGACCGCGCGAGGCGCCTCCGGCAAATTTCCCGCGTTGGAATTATTTTTTTCTTCGGACATAAAAAAAGTTTAATTTAAATTTATATGAAAGGCTACTTGGCCACCGATGGTTGTTTTACTTCTTCGGCGGCCTTTATTGCTGCTTTCATTGCAGACTGCTTCTCGCTTGCAGCGGCAGCGGCGGCTGCGGCTTTTTTCATCATTTCGGCTCTCAGCTCGTCCGCAATTTTTGTGGCTTCAACCATAAAACTTCTCATAGCCTCCGGAGTAGTAAGAGGTTTGCCGTCCGCCCCTATAATCGCGCCCTTGTCTGTGGCTCTATAAATGAAGGGGCCTGCCTGCAGGCGCAATTGGCTCACGCGGTCGGCTACAAGATCGCCCGCTTTTATTCCTTCAACGCCCCTCATGTCTCCTTCGTACATTTGCCCTTTTTTAACTTGAACGGACTTTACAATGTAAACACCAGATTTGTATGGTGAGGCAACATATACATAGGGCCCCAAATTATTTGTCTGTATGCAAATATCCGGAATAAGGACTGCGTCTTTAATTTCGTCTAAATCCAAAACCACCCTGACTGGCTGGTTTGGCCAGAACATATGGTCGGAATTTTCAATTTCTCCGCGCAACACGGCAGTTCCCGTTTCGTAGCGTATTTTATTCAGGACTATTTGAACCTTTGCCTGGCGTTTGCGGTTTGACATGTCGTCTTCCAAATATGATACAGTTATATTCAACTTGCCGTCGTCGGCTTTCATCTTTTGCATGGCGTCGTACAAACGCTGGCTTGGTATGACAAAATCCACAAACAGCTTGTCCACAAACTCTATGCTTGTTATAACCGAAGTTCCCGCCGCAACAACATTGCCGGCATCTATATTATATAAACCAATTTTCCCGTCGGAAGGCGCTTTTATATCGCACCAATCAAGCTTTATTTTGGCGTCGTCAAGCGCCGCCTCAGATGAGGCAACAATTCCCTTGTCTATTTCTACTTTAGCCAATAGTGAATCGAACGTCTGTTTGTCCACGTAATTGTCTTTGGCCAGTTTTCTATTGCGCTCTACTTGAAGTTCGTCGATTTTCAGCTGCGCCTTGGCCTGGCGCAAATTGCCTTCCGCCTGCTTTACGGCAGCCTCGTATGGACGTTTGTCCACGACCGCCAAAATCTGCCCGGCTTTCACCATGTCGCCCTGCTTAAAATTCACGGAAACTATTTGCCCCGAAACCTGCGGGACTATATTTACGCTCTGCAGCGAAGCCGTAGTTCCCAATGTGGAAATGTACGAAGGCACGCTCTTGCCCACCGCCGAAACAAGCGTTGCCGGAGTCGGGGGCATTGACACTTTGGGCGTTTCTTTTTTTTCGCACGCCACAAGGCAGAATGCGGCTGCTAATACTGCGGGAATGAAGATTTCTTTCATATTTGTCTTGTTTTAAATTTATTGATGACGCTAACACTAAACAAAAACTAGCATCGCAAAAGAACAATAAAACGAACCACATGTTTGTTCGTTTAAATCTGTCAACATCTTAACAGTAATAAAAAATGTTATTTTATTCTGTATCTGATGGTCAACACAAATTTCTATCGTAAAATGGCGAATATATGAAAGAACAATATTTGTTATATAAAAAAAAACACCCGCATTTGCTTGCGGGCGCATCCGGAAAAAATCGAGCTCAAAGGTCTTTTTTACCCATCAGCTTTAGAACTTCCTCCAGTTTAGCATGCGACTGCGCGCCCATCCTAGTGATGGATAAAGATGCTGCAGCGCTGGCTAGCTTTATGGCTTCATCCAAATTGTCGCCGTATATTTTAAGCCCCGCCATAAACGATCCCGCAAAGCAGTCGCCCGCCCCAACCGTGTCTATCGGGCGCAACGGATGAGCCTTGTACTTCCTCTGTCCATCCTTGTTGAAAAGCATCGAACCGCTGGCCCCCAAAGTTACTATAACGTTTTTTACACCTTTTTTGATGAGAGCTTCAGCAGCGTTGTTCATCGACGTATAGCCGCGAAGAACTTGCAAAATCTCTATCTCGTTTGGGATAAGATAATCCACGTTCTCCAAAATAGCTTCGTCTAAAAGCTTAGCCGGCGCCGGAGTCAAAATTGTCGAGCATCCGGCATTTTTTGCGCATTTCAGCCCGGCTTCGACCGTCGCAATTTCGTTTTCCAGCTGAAAAGCCACGTGGGAAAACCTTTTGAAATCAATCGACCGCATATCCTCGACCGACAAAAGGAGATTTGCGCCCGGCGCTACAGTAATAATGTTATTACCCTCTTTTCCGACTGTAATTAAAGCCACTCCGCTGTGAGAATGCTCAAAAACCTTTACAAGAGAAACGTCCAGATTTTTTTGCTTTAAATATTCAAGATAATCTCTGCCGATAGAGTCGTCTCCCACACCCGCGCAAAACGACGTGTCGGGATATAAAGTTTTCGCGGCAACCGCCTGGTTTGCGCCTTTACCGCCCTCGTATTGGTTGAAAACGCCTCCGAGAACAGTCTCGCCGACGCGCGGTATTCTGGCCGCTTTCACGACCATATCCATATTCATGCTGCCTACTACCAATATAGACTTTCTAGATTTCATAAAAATTTCGCTACAGTTTTAAATTTTAGACGCCACAAGTATGCCCAACCCCACCACAAAACAGAGGAACATCCAAAATATCAATGTATTGGTGCCTTTCGGGGCATCCTTAAACTCTTTCCATACAAAGACCCCCCAGAGTGCGGAAATCATTGTAGCCCCCTGCCCCAATCCATAAGCGAGCGCAGGATCGGCGGCGGGTGCGGCTATTATATTAAAGTTCATTCCGCAGCTCCAGATTGCCCCGCCGAGAATTCCTATGAGATGGTCTTTGGCCGAGCCTGCGAAATATTCGCGCGCCGTGGCAGGATTGCCTACAATCGGCTTTTTCATCATGAACGTATTAAATATAAAATTCGACAGCAACAGCCCCAGAGAGAACATTACGACCGCCGTGTACGGAGTAAGTTTTCCGGCTTCCAAAACTCCGCCCTCCGAAGGCGACGCCATAGAGGCCGCCACAAAGCTGTAGAAAAAGCCCATGAGAACGCCTGCCAGAACGGAAATTATTATGCCTTTTGCCGACGCTGCGCCAGAGCCTCCAATCCGCTTATACGCCAAAGCGTCCAAAATTATGGCAGCCACAACAAACAAAACGCCTGCCGCAAGCATAGGGACATTTCCCTCTCCGGTTGCCGCGTATGTGGTTACTACTCCAAGAACCAAAGCAAGCCCTATGCCGACGGGAAACGCCACCGAAAGCCCCGCTATTTCTATGGCTACAACAAGAAGGATATTTGCCACGTTGAATACAACGCCACCTAAGAACGCCGACCCCAGCCATTTAAAATCAGACTGCCCGATGTCTGTTAGGAATCCCCTTCCGGAATCGCCAAAAGACCCCATTGTAAAAGCCAAAAACAGAGAAAACAGCAGAACCCCTATCGAATAGTCCCAATAGAAGAGCTGAAAACCCCAATTTTTTCGGGTCATTTTTTGGGTGTTTGCCCAAGACCCCCAACACAACATAGTGACGACACACATAAGAATCGCCGTATAATAAGACGTTACAGTAACCATAATATCTCCTTGCCAGACGTTTGAGTTGTGAAATAAATCCTGATTTTTTCACTTTATCGTCGCGCACTCTCATATGCAAATAAAATAAAAGTCAATAACAAAAGTAAAAGTTATTTTATTTTCGATTGGGAATTACGAAAAAAGACCGATAAAAGATAGTTGATTATTATGCGCAATAGCTTAATTTAGTATGGATGTAAAATCTCAATGAAAGAAAAAATACTGCGCGAAACATTTAAATTGCTTTTGAAAAAGGGGTTCGACGGAACGTCAATAACCGATATTCAAAACGCTATAGGCATGTCGCGCACGCTGGTTTACCACTATTTCAAAAACAAGGATGCCCTTTTGCTGGCAGCTTGCAAAACTTATTTTTTTCTTCGCTACGCATCAATATCGCAAGACGCGTGCTCGATTACGTGTTTACAGCACATAGAACACACAGTGTCTGCAATCGGGCGCATATCGATGGAACTGTCTGACGACGGAAAATCGAGTC
Organism: uncultured Opitutales bacterium; assembly: GCA_944389215.1. Lineage (GTDB taxonomy): Bacteria > Verrucomicrobiota > Verrucomicrobiia > Opitutales > Intestinicryptomonadaceae > Merdousia. The sequence continues at coordinate 11,018 of CALXLN010000082.1, read as the reverse complement.
CGCCTTCGATAGAAAACTACAATATACTGTTCTATCAATGCATACGCCGCTATCCTGAGGTAAGAAAATACATGCTGGATTATTTCCGCTTTTTCACCCAGGTCATAGAAAATGCCATTGAGCGCGGCGAAATAAAACGCGGGCTGCCCGCCGAAACAATCGGGAAATATTTTTTGTATATATTCGACGGCGCAATAAACTACACTGTACAAGTTTCCGACTGCGAACATCTGTGCGGAATCATAAGGCGCGAACTTTTGACATTCTACAGCACCATAAAAGCTTAATAGTTGCGCGCCCAGCGGACATTTGTTGCACTCGGCAAAAATAAAAAAAATAATGCTGGAAATTTGGAACAAACCTGCGTTATATAATGTCTGTTCATAACATCCGAAATATCGGATATAATAAAAAATAATAAAAGAGTGGGCTATGAAAAAGTTCAGGATAACTACTCTGTTATTTTTGGCGACGCTTGCGCCGACATCGTATATGTTGCGCGAAAGTTCATCGATAAAGATAACCGATTCCGACGCAAATAAAAATGCGGACATACTTAGCGGCAATTACAACCTCAATAATTGAGCTGCACTTCCGCCGAGAATGTTAAAAAAACGCCGCCTGCAATGGGCGGCGTTTTTTTTGCGCCAAATAACTTCCTTTCGCGGATAAAAGCGGACCAGCCCGATATCCTCCATAATGCTATCTGCGGCGGAATATCCTATGCAACAAATATTTTACCGCGCCTATTTTTCTATCAGACTTCCCGCGGATATAATCAATGCCTCCATATTTGAAAGAAGACTTCTCCAAAAGCAAAATTTTTTGTTTCCATCCGCAGCGTCGCATATATTTGAAAGTATCGGGGCACAAGTATTCCAAACCTAAAAGCTTGGGGCTTTTGTCCAAAATATAACGGTTCAAATGCGATTCATCATGCAAACGGCAACTATTCCCCTGCCCAAATCGTCGTCTATATTCTTTTTTAACTTTCTGCACATACCAAGGAACGCATCAGATGTCCCCCCTATTAGCGCGCCTTGCACGTATACACTGCCGCTTCCCATGGGGATGCACGCAAGGGAATTAGGATTGCGCTCATACGGATAGGAACATTTATCCAATTTTGACATTAAAGGATGAAGCGCACAAACAAGCCCCTCCTCCGGGGAAGGCAATATTCCAACGCCAACTTCCCGGATGAACTTAACGTTCGCATTAAAAAAGAAAATGTAATCAAAATCTTTAAGTGCCAACTCTGCAGTTAAAAACGTTCTAAACCTGTACAGCGTATCCAGCGGATGTCCGTGTTTGCTCAAATAAAGAACATTCACATTTGGGGAATCGGAATGCGCCACAGACAGAGCCGGGGAATCGGTAAACACAAAATAAGTCTTTGGTGTGCCCTTAAAAAAATGAAACTCCGAAGACTCAAAAAATTCTTTCCAAAAGGTTATATATCTTCCTGTTGCTATATATAATACGGCTATTTTCATATATGGTTGGATTTCATGCAATTAATTCAATAGGCAAACTGGTTCAGAATAGTCGGCAAATAGGAATTCAACGGCAAAAGCCTTTAAGAGCGCCTTTAAAAGTCAAGCAGTTTTATTCGTCATATTTCAAATAAAGCAAATTTTTAAATTTTTAGAGACAAAACTTGACTAAAATTTCCGCAAAGATTTTATCCTATCTTTTTTAATTGCTCTATGATTACTTTAATGACCGTTGTATTTGTTGTTGGCTATATACTAATAGCCATGGAACACAAAATAGGCGTTAACAAGGCCGCCACAGCCCTCATTTTGGGAATGACCCTATGGGTCATGTACATGTTTTCGGGAGACGGCACAATATCCGTCGTAAACGCCGAAAGTTTCCGCCATTTTCTGGCAGGCAATTCCGATGTGGCAAGCATGCCGCTGGCAAAACAATGCGCCAAATTTGTGTCCGACTGCCAAATAGTGGAATCCCTAGGGGAACACGTGCAAATCGTGCTGTATTTAATCGGCGCGATGGCGATTGTCGAGCTCATAGACGTCCATGGCGGATTCACGTGCGTTACAGAAAGAATTTCCACGCGCGCAAAACGCAAGCTGCTTTGGATTCTTTCTTTTATAACGTTTTTCATGTCCTCCATTCTCGACAATCTGACTACCGCGATAGTCATGACAATGCTTTTGCGCAAAATGGTTTCTGACAGACATGAGCGCTGGATTTTTGCCGGAATGATAATAATTGCAGCCAACAGCGGCGGCGCCTGGACGCCCACGGGCGACGTTACAACCATAATGCTATGGATAAACGAAAACGTAACAACCTCCGCCCTAATAACAAAACTTTTCCTTCCGTCGATGTTCTCCATGCTTGTTCCGCTGATTATAATATCTTTTATGCTTGGCGACGGAAATGTAGATTACTCCACGGAAAACGCCGAAAGCTCCATCTCCGCCCACGTCTCCCCGAAAGAGAGGTTCGCGATATTCTGCCTCGGCGTTTCTGCGCTTATCTCGATTCCGATTTTTAAGGCGATTACGCACCTTCCCCCATTTATGGGAGTCCTTTTGGTCTTGGGTATAATATGGGTTATAATAGAAATTATGTACAACCGCAAACCCGACGTCCCCATATCGAGGCAGTACAGACTTACTGCCATATTTTCCCGCATAGACCTGGGAACAATCCTGTTTTTCATGGGAATTCTGATGGCGGTATCCGCCCTGCAAAGCGTCGGAATTCTAAAAGAGGTGTCAACATATTTGGACAAGGAAGTCCATAATGTTTACGTTATAAACACAATAGTGGGAATACTGTCGTCAATAATAGACAATGTTCCGCTAGTGGCGGGAGCCATGGGAATGTACCCCATACCAACGCACGAAGCGGTCGCCCTTTCCGGAGAACCCGCATACATGATAAACTTTGTGCAAGACGGAATTTTCTGGCAGTTATTGGCCTACTGCGCCGGAGTTGGCGGAAGCATTTTGATTATAGGTTCGGCGGCTGGAGTAGTCGTCATGGGTCTAGAAAAAATTACATTTGCATGGTATTGCAAACACATATCGTTGCTTGCGCTTTTGGGGTATTTTTCAGGAATAATCGCATATGTGGCGCAAAATGCCGTACTGGGCTAGATAAAATTTAAATATACTTAGCCCGGGACGATATTCCATGAATGGATCGCACTAACGGCAGAAATCGCTGGCACCCTAGCGGCGCGTGGAATATTTTCATACTATTTCTCTCTGCATACGTAATATGCGCGCTGATTGCAGGCTACTGCGTGCCGCAAAGCAACGAAATAGCCCGTTTTTTGCGGTATGGCGACACAATAGCCTGCGTATTCTTTCTAATAGACGTTTTTTTGCGCTTCATGGCAGCGGAAGACAGAATAAAATTCTGGAAATACGGTTGGATAGACCTTTTGTCGTCGATACCAAACATAGCCCCCCTGCGTTGGGGCAGACTATACAATTTTCTGAGGTTTATACGCGCGCTTAGGGCCATGAGGGCTACAATGCGGATTTCAGAATACTTTTTCGAGGACAAGATAAAAAACACCTTCGCCTTCATAGCCAGCCTTACATTTGCATGCGTAGCAATATCCGGAGTACTTGCCCTGCACTTTGAAAAAAACGCCCCCGGAGCTACAATCGCAAACGCCATGGACGCGCTCTGGTGGACGGTAAACACCATTACGACCGTGGGCTCCGGAGGCGTTTATCCGGTTACGGATTGCGGAAAAATAGTCGGGATGTGCCTAATGTTTATAGGAATCGGACTATTTACGGCAACCTCCGGAATCGTAGCTGCATGGATATTGGGAGACTCTTTTACAGTGGATTCAAAAAAGAACAAGGATGGGAAAAAGGCGTTCCGGGAACGCACTTCAAACCGAAAAAAAACTCGACATTAAAAAGCATTTCGGCGATAAATTTGCGCGATGACATCAAGCAAATTAGACTTCGCATATTCAAAGTGCGCGGATCTTGCCTACTCGCATTACGAAAATTTCCCCGTGGCGAAAATGGTGCCGCAAAAACTGCGCAAACATGTAGCCGCAGTGTACGCTTTCGCCCGCACGGCAGACGATATCGCCGACGAGGAGCATGAAACCGTCGCCGCGGACGACCCTGCGCGCGTAGCAAGGCTGCGCGAATTCGAAGCCCAATTGGACATAGCCTCCGCGGAAGAACTCGACCCGCGCTGGGATTGGATATTTTTAGCGCTTTCCAACACCATAGACGAGTTTGATATTCCCAAGCAACTGTTCAGGGACCTAATAAGCGCCTTCGCTCAAGACGTGGTAAAAAAACGTTACGCAACCTTTGGCGAAGTTTTGGATTATTGCAGGCGCTCGGCAAATCCGGTCGGGCGCCTCGTGCTGATTTTGCACAACATAAAAGACCAAAAACTCTTTGAATACTCGGACAATATTTGCACTGCCTTGCAACTTGCAAATTTCTGGCAGGATATGAGCGTGGACCGCTTAAAGAACCGCATATACATACCCCAAGAAGATTGGGGCAGCCTTAAGGAGTCGGATATATTCGCCGCAGCAGCCTCCGGCGCGGTAAGAAACCTTGTAAAATTCCAAGTGGATAGGACGGAAAAACTTTTTGCGGCCGGCGAAAAACTGGTAAAGGAGCTACCCTTTCCGCTGAGGCTTGAAATAAAAATCACGCTTGCCGGAGGCAGGGCGATTTTAAATAAGATTCGGAAATTGGGCTACGACACTCTATCTGAACGCCCGTCTCTGGATTTATTCGACAAGATAAAACTTTTAATAAACGCACTTTTATTCTAATGGACGTTGGCAATACTGAAAGTTCAACAAGTTCCTATCATATCCGCGAACGAAAAAAATCAAATTTAGCCTTCGCGTTTTTTTGCATGGAAAAAGAACGCGCAAAAGACATGGAGATTTTCTACGCCTTTTGCAGGCTGATGGACGATATTGCGGACGAGGAGAACAACCCGAAGCCGGCGCGCAGAGAAAGCCTCGCGCATTGGAAGGAAGAAATATCCTCAATTTACGCTGGCAAAACCGGATTGTCGCCGCTTGCCGAAGAAATGCGAGGAGTAATCAACCGCAGAAAAATCCCCCAAGAGTATATACAGGCAATAATAGACGGAGTCATGCGGGATACCTTCGACAAACCGTTTGAAACGTTTGAAGATATACGCAAATATTGCTACGGCGTGGCAAGCGCGGTGGGCCTGGTTTCAATCCATATCTTCGGATGCAAAAATCCGCTAAGCGTAAAGTTTGCGGAATCCCTGGGCTACGCGCTGCAATTTACAAATATACTCCGCGACGTCGTAGACGATTACCGCAGCCACGGGCGCGTTTACATACCTCTTGAAGAACTGCGTGCTTTCGGCGTATCCTCGGAGGATCTCGCCGAGCCGTCGAAAAACCCGAACTGCAAAGACCTTTTTAGGTTCATGCACTTTAGGGCTAAACACTTTTTCAACAAGTCGCGCCGCCTGCTGGCGGGAGAAGACAAGCGCGCGCTGGTTCCTGCCCTCATAATGTGGGCGATATACGAAAAGATTCTCGACAATATAGCCGCTTCGGATTTCTCGATAAAAGCGGTTCCCGTTAAAATATCCAAGGCTAAAAAAATCGCTTTGGCGCTGCGCGCCATAAGGGAATCGAAGCGCCCCGAACCGGAGGGCAAAAAATTCGGAAGAGCCGCCGTCTTGGGAGGCGGAGTCGCAGGGTGCTCTATGGCTTTAAAGCTGGCGCTAGAAGGATTTGACGTATCGCTGTTTGAATCCAGGGCTCGGCTGGGAGGAAGAGCATCCTCCATAAATTGGGAAGGAGCCGAATTAGACAACGGAACACACGCATTAATGGGATGCTACGACAATTTCTTCCGCGTTTTAAAAACGTTGGGCACGTCCGGAAAGGAATACTTTAAACCGGTTGAAGGAATGGATTTCGCGTTTCCTGACGGGGGAAAATATTCGGTTAAATATCCTCCAGCAAGCGCGGGATGCATCAAAAAAATCTTTTCGTTTTTAAGCTACGCAAAGGTTAGAGATTTCGCGTCGCTGGACAATATCAGACTTTTAATGGAATTGAAATTTGGCTTAAAGGTTCCCCTGCCTGGCATAAAAGCGCTCGATTTCCTAAAGTCCATGAACGTTTCCCAGGCGGCTATCAGCGCTTTCTGGGAGCCGTTTTGCGTATCGGCGCTAAACACTCCGCTAAAAGACGCCGACGCCCAGCTGATGGTAAACACCATAAAGAAAAGCGTCCTAAAAGGCAACGACGCCGCAATTCTGTACCTTCCCCAAAAACCGATTTCGCACTCGCTCTCTCCACGAACGGAAATTTACATCAAAGGATGCGGCGGCAGCGTATATCTTTCGGAAGCCGTGAACTCCCTAAAATTCCGGGACGGCAAAATAGTAGCGGTAAGCACGTCCAAATGCGACGCTTGCGGGTGCGACTATGTGTTTAGCGCGCTTCCGGTGGGGGCGTTAAAATCGATACTCCACCCGTACTCAAAACTCCGCGCCCAACTTGAAAAAATAAAATTCGCCGATATACTTAATATATATTTCACAAGTTCGGAAAAAATAATGGACTCCGAATACGCCTGCATGATAGGCTCGCCCATACATTGGATTTTCGACCATTCCCAAAAATTGCCGCCTCAAAGCTCGGGCAACTTATTCCTCTACGGCGCGACCATCAGCGCAAATACCATAAAAGCCGATAACGCCGAAACAGAAAATATGTTGAGGAACGAAATAAAAAAGTTCTTCGGCAAAGATTCCATTCAAAAAATCCTTCCCCTTAGATTTGCAGCCGCGACAATATCCGCGGATGCGGAAACAGAGCGCTCAAGGCCAAGAGATGCGGATATACGCAACGAATTTGAAAATCTGCATATTTGCGGGGATTGGGTACAGACAAATCTTCCATGCACCATTGAAAGTGCCGCTAAAAGCGCCAACGACATAAAATTGTAATATTATGAAAAAGACACTGATGATTTTTCCAACAACCTTTGAAGGGGCTGTTCCATTTAGATTTTTTGGATTTAAACGGGTAAAAACGGGAATGTGCAAAAAAGTTGCCGCCAACGCTGACAAATCGCAAAATCTGTGCCTTCTGGTATCAGGAACCGGCTGTAGGAATACCGAGGAACTCGTAAGAAAAACCGCCGAAGAATTTAAACCAGAGCGCGTAATTATTTGCGGTTTTGCGGGAGCATGCGACCCAAAATTGGAAAATGGGAATTTCATATACGACACCAACGATGCCGACATGAATAAAATCCTTTCGCAGATGTGCCGGCGCGGCGCAATAAAATATTCGGACCATATAGTCGAGCGTACGGAAAAACTTGAACTTTTTAAAAAGGGCGTGCTCGGCGTAGAAATGGAAAGCGAAATATTTATGAGGGCGGTCCAAAAGTCATCTCCGGACGCTACATTCACCCATATACGCTGCATAAGCGACTCAGTCGACAGTAAAATTCCGGCGTCGTTCTTTACAGAAGCTTTTGACTACCGCGACGGAACGCTTTCTTTAAGGAGAATAGCCCTTCAAATATTAAAGCGGCCGAGCCTAATTATAGCCCTCCGAAAATTTGCCGAAGAAGTCAAACCGGCGCATAAAAAATACGGGGAAGTAATCGTAAAAATTCTTATGGAGCTTAAATGAAGCAAAAAAACACCTATATTTTGCCGATAAAAAAGCTGTCCAGATGACAATACCAGCAAAACCATTCAGCAGTACCAGACTTAAACGGCTTTTTGCCATTATCCAAATTGGGGAGGGTAAATAAAATTTAAATTTGTGGGCAACCACTTGAAAATATTGCACACACGAAAAACTGAAAAGTCCCGCGGCAATATCCGGAGATAATACCGGAAAATACAAGAATAAATAGGCGCATTTTTCCGGAGAAAAATATACGCATTCCACAAACCTTAATTTTTACTAAAACCGGAGGCTTGGAAGAAAAATAAACTTTCTCCCAACATCTCCAATTTAATATTCTCTTTAAAATGCAATTGGCAGAATCCGACAAATTTGCCATGTTCGACCAGACGCTTGCCTTTTTCAATGAAACAAAAACACTCCGCAGAAGCGCCCAGCAAGGCAATTTTCCTCCCGCCGTTTAATGCGGCGCCAAGAAATGAAACGCTTCAAGGTTGCGCAATATAAAGTACCCGACAATTACAAACAAAATAAAATGGCAAAAATAAGGAATTCTCACAATCCTAGGATAGACAATCAGCATAAAGGCCAGCGGTATCAGAAAAAACAATATGGCGTTTTGGCTAAAAGCCTCAGAAAAATCTCCTCTTGAAAGGGCGAAAAACGCCCTTGTTCCGCCGCATCCTGGACAGTATAGATTGGTGAACTTATAAAATAAGCAAGGCGGCAAATACATTTTTAAATGTTCGGGATAACAATGCACTAAAAACAATCCAGCCGCTGCCGCCACCAGCAGCAACAACACCAGACACGCCCTGACTAAAAGATTCATAAGGAAATATTAGTAAAAACAAACGGCCGCATACTAATATGCGGCCATAAAACATATTGCCGGAGGCTTTATTGCATATTATTTGCGGCCTCGCCAATAATAGCCAATAATATATATATTACGCCAAATATAGCCCCGCTAATAATACCAATCCACGCCCACATTGAAGCCTTTTTAGCCGCGTCTTTGGCGCCGTTGACATCACCTGATTTCAATAATCCGTCGACTTTAGTCGCATATATAATGGAAACTATTCCGGTAGGGATGCAACAACAAATGGTTGAAAATATAGCCAAAGCAAGGTTGTTTGAAACCTTAGTTTCAAGCTGAGCCTGCTCTTTTTTTACCACGGCGCAGCCGCATTTTACACAAACAACTGCGTTATCGTTTATTTCAGCCCCACAATTCTGACAAAACATTTTTTCACCTTTCTTTTTATTTATTATTCAAGATTTTTTGCATTGGAACAAGCTTCTATGATAGCCCATATATTGACGGGCAACGCGAGTATGAAACACGACAATACACTTAAAAGCAACTGGATGGTTCCGGTATTCTTATTGCCGATATAAAAATTATGTGCTCCAAATGCTCCCAAAAAAACTGCCAGTAAAATGTAAGTCGTAGAATCCATATTTACATGTTTTTTTACAATACAGCCGCATTTTACACAGATAACTGCATTGTCATTTATTTCAGCACCGCAATTTTGACAAAACATTTCCAGATTTTCCGGTTTATTACAATCTAACTAACTTTTGATGTAATATTTAACAATATTATTGTATTTTTCAAGTTTTTTATTAACGGGGAAAACGTTATTACAGGATTTTTACAAAGCTTACATTGATGAAGCAAAGTAGCGGCTCGGGATTCAAGGCGATTGCATAAAAACTGGATTTGCAGCATTCCCATACACCGCAAAAACCGATATTGAGAAAAATAGCCCAGGTTCCACAAGCAAAGAATTTGTATCGATCCCCGTTTATGTTTTCCTGTCGCACACAACCCAGGCTGGCTTCCCAGACAAACATTGTTAACAAACTTTGCAGCCAAAACGCAGCTTTTATTTTAACGCAAACAGAGGCCATGGCAAAAATATCAGATTTCGGCTGGTATTTTTATTAAAACCATATTTTATACCGGCAAAAAGCCGGGACGGGCAGTTATTCCGCAGGCGAATGTCCGTTTTTACATGGCGCGGAACAAGTCTAGCATATTTTGCGTCAGTTCTCCGCAAAGCGTTCGCCCGCCGCGACCTTTTTATGCGCATATATTCCCCAGAATAAAACAGCGCTTTTTAATACATAATTCCATCGGACATATATATAAGCCGCCCAAAATATTTCAGAATATTGCGCTTTGGCAGCCTCTATACAGTTCCGCAAAATTGGCGGAGTTTTTGAACAATCCGCCCCTCCGTCGTTAAGGATTCAAACGCCCTCCGCAAGCAAAACTACATGCCGCAAAACATAAGCTCTAATTGAAAGCCAAATTATTTTTGCTATACAACAATACCAGCCAGATCCCCGCCCTGTACCGGGAACAAAAATAGAGCAAAAAATACTGCCAGAATCTTAATTTTTTGCAGTTGAGCCCAAATACTCCATTATTGCTTTTTTTTCGGCATCCCGTTGGGACTTCGCTTTCTCTTCATAATAATTATAATACGCCTTGTCGTCGTCGCTCCAAAGATTTGCCTCGTAGTAATCGCCGCAGTAAGGGACGTAAAGGTCTATCCATGCGGCGATTTTGTCAAGTTCTTCGCGCGAAAGTTTTACGCCGCCATGGCCTCCTCTCAAAAGGCTCATGATTTCACTTGTCGCAGCTCCCCTTTTATAGGGAGGCTGCAAAGTCGGAAGAGATTGCATTCCAAGCCAATTTATAAGCGGATTTTTAAAATCCGCAAAAACCGGATTATTTCCCCTGTCGCCAAACTCGGGCTGCAACAGGTTGTAGTATGCGTCGTTAAACTCGCGCTTAGCCGCAGTATTCGGCATAGGGTAATCCAATAAACTGAACGCCCGCACGGATTTCTTTGAATTTTCCTTTTCGAGCTCCAGCCATTTTTCACCCGCCGTAGGGACCAAAGATGCCACGCTTATTTTTTCCTTACCTTTTATAAGGCGGGGAATATTTCTGTCATTATGGCAGGAAACGCAATTTTTGTCCAATATGGGCTGGATGTGTTTTCTAAAACTGAAGCCGCCTTTTATGTCGTAAAACGGCTTTAATTTTTCAGGCTTGCGGTCTTTGGCAATGTTCAATTTTACAGGATTTGGAGTGTCCCTGTCGCCATGGCAACCGAGGCACGAATAAAACTCGTTCGGCTGCATCGCTGTCCAAGAGCGCATTGTTGTAACAGCCGTTCCGTTTTCGTCTATAGGCTGGAAGTAAACGGGCGTACGCGCGGGAATTTCAAAATAGGCCGAACCGTCTGGGGCAACATCCACCTCTCCCAAAATCTCTTTTGTGTCGCCAGGCGCGCGGCGATCTCGGTCG
>CALXLN010000081.1 GCA_944389215.1 uncultured Opitutales bacterium | reverse complement strand
AAACAGGGTTGGGCATCAGTATTTTTCCGCCGCGCAACTTAAGACTATGCAGGAAGTGATAACGCTGGTGGTGTTTTGCGTTTTTTCAGTCATGTACCTTAAAGAGGAACTAAAGTGGAATTATTTTGTGGGGTTTGCGTTTATGGTATTGGCGGTGTTTTTCGTCTTTAAAAAATGGTAGCAAAATTTTTCAGGCGTGAAATAATCCTTAAATATGGAATGTAAAATATTGGAAAACAAAAAACGCTGTTCTTGCTCCTACGGGTGCCCAAAATCAGGGCTTTGCTGCGAGTGTGTAAAATACCATGTCTCAAAGCGCCAATTGCCTGCGTGTTTCTTCCCGCCCGATGCGGAGAAAACTTACGACCGGTCTTTTGAGCACTTTGCCCGGTTGGTCTCCGAAAAAAAGGTTTGAGAATTGGCGGGCTTTGAAAAATCCGAAGCAAAGAAGCGTCCGGAGATAATGTCTCCGGCCGGCGATTTCATTTGCCTTGATGCCGCCTTGCAGGCTGGCGCCGACGCGGTGTATTTTGGACTAAAAGGCAGCAATATGCGCGCTGGCGCAAAAAATTTCGAGCCTGCTGACATGAAAAAAATCGTCCGCAAGTGCTCAAAGTTTGGCGCAAAGGCGTATTTAACGCTCAACACCATTTATTACGAAGGCGAAGAAAAGCTTTTGGAGCGCCAGATAAAAGCAGCCAAATCGGCTGGAGTGTCGGCGGTGATTGCATGGGATTTAGGCGCTATATCTTTGGCAAATAAAACTGGAATCCCTGTGCATCTTTCAACGCAAGCTAGCGTTGCGAATTCCGAAGCATTGGCTTTGTATGCGCGAAATTACGGAATAAGGCGTTTTGTGCTCGCGCGCGAGTGTTCGCTCGAGTCAATTGCGCAAATAAAAAAGGCGCTTCTAAAAAAACTTGGAAAATCCGCGGCAAAAGAAATCTCGATAGAAGTTTTCGCGCACGGGGCAATGTGCGTATCGGTTAGCGGCAGATGTTTTTTGTCCCAATTTTCTTGCGGCAAGAGCGCCAATCGGGGCGAATGCATGCAACCGTGCAGGCGGGAGTATATTTTAAGCGACGCGCGCGGCGGCGAACCCGCTTTTAGAATCGGCTCAGGATATGTTATGAGCCCTAAGGATTTGTGCACTCTTGGCTTCTTGGAAAAACTCATAGACGCCGGCGCCGATTCTCTTAAGATAGAGGGGCGCAACCGCAACGCCGAATATGTTTTTAACGTAACTTCAGCATATGTGAAAGCCAGGGATTTTTATGTTGAAAACCGCAAATCTCCTGGATTCGATTCGGCTTTTACAGCGTTAAAAAGCTCGCTAATGGCAAAGCTGGAGGGTTCGTTCAACAGGGGATTTTCAAACGGTTTCTTTATGGGCAGACCCATGGGCGATTGGACTTCAGGCGGAAATGCGGCTACGTCTAAAAAGTGCATTTTAGGCCACGTCTTAAACTTTTATTCGCGCTTGAGCGTGGCGGAAATTTCAATAGACGACAATTCTGTTTCATTGGGCGAAGAAATTCAAATCGAGGGGGAAACCACAGGGTTTGTAAGGATGAAAGTCGAAAGCATGCAGCAAGACGGCAAGCCGATTCTTCTTGCAAAAAAAGGGATGAAAGTAGCGGTGAAAACTGCCGTAAAACTTCGTCGCGGAGACAGAATATTCAAGTTTGTCGGCGCAAAGCAGTCTTGAAATTCTGCTGAAATTTTTTGCACTATTTTGTCATTGCGGAATAATTGAGCCTGTATGGAAGACTCTATGTGTTGACAATTTAGCCTGTTTGTGTTTTTTTATAGTCAAACATGTGCAATTTGAAACGGAGGATATTTTAATATGAAAAACATTTCCCGCAGGCAGTTTTTAATTAATTCTACAGGAGCTTTGGCTATGGGCTCTTTTATGGGCGCATTGCTCTCGGCATGCGAAAAAAAACGAGGATTTCAGATAGGTGTTTGCGACTGGACGCTCGGTTGCGCAGGGTCGGACAAGGCCTTTGATATCGCAAAATCCATAGGCTTGGACGGTGTCCAGCTCTCGTCGGCTAAAAATAAGCCAGAAGGGGAATTCTTTACTTCGGAAGACATTGCAAAATTTAAGGCGAAAATGAAAGAGACTGGCTTGAAGGTGGCTTCAACATCGCCGACATGCATGAATTCTTGCCCTTTCTATTCGGCTGACGGGGCAGTCGAGTTTACATGCAAAGCCATCGACGCTGCAAACGCATTGGGGGCGCACTCTATTCTTCTGCCTTTTTACGGCAAAGCCAATATGCAGGACGCAAACAAGAAAATGGACGAAAAACATTTTGCTCCATTGGTGAAACGCCTTAAAGAAGTGGCTCCCTACGCCCAAAAGAAGGATGTGCTGGTTTGCATGGAAAATTCCATTTCGGCGGAGGAAAATATCCGCGTAATAGATGCTGTAGGCAGCGATTACGTGAAAGTTTATTTCGATATTTTCAATTCCCAGTATTACGGGCATAATACTCTTCACGAACTCAATGTATTGGGAAAGAAATATATTGGAGAAATCCATATGAAGGACAAGGGACACCGTCTGGATTCCGGATCGGGCGTGCCTGAAAATATGGCCGCTTGTATAGACGCCATTTGCGAAATAGGCTATGAAGGGTGGCTCGTTATGGAACTGCACGGGCACAATCCAAAGAAAGACGGAAGCGTTGAAGACGTTCTAAAGCACAATTTGGCTTATTTGAAAAAGAGCCGATTGTTTGCCTAAATTGCCTCGCCGGCGCCCTTAAATTTAAATTTTGCAAATCCGCATTCGCGCTTTATTTTTCAAATAAAGCCGAGTGGGTGTTGCCATTATGCTTTTTCTTAGGTAAAATTAAATGTCATGAGAAGGTTAATTTATATTGCACTGTTGCTAGTTATGTCGTTCCCATGCGCAATGCGCGCGGATTCTTCGCAAGGGGGCGTTTCGGGAGAAAACGCAGAAATTGTCCTTTTTAAAAGAGGGGACTTGGGGTATAACACTTTTCGCATACCGGCGATTCTTACCGCCGCAGACGGAAGCTTGCTCGTATTTGTCGAGGGCAGGCTGAATAGCGCCGCCGATCATGGGCGGGTCGATATGTTTATGCGCCGTTCATCCGACGGTGGAAAAACTTGGGAAGATCCAAAACTCATTCTATCCGACGGAAAAAATTCATGCGGCAACCCGCAGGCAATTCTAGATAGAAAAACGGGCGATATTGTCTTGTTTTATTATTGGGCGAACGCTTCTGATTCGGAGAGTAAAATAATTTCAGGGAAATCTTCCGACAGGCGCCGGGCTTTTATAGTACGCTCCTCTGACAATGGCATAACCTGGGGAAAACCGAAGGAAATAACAGAAGATGTCTTGACTCCTGACATGACTTGGTATGTGGCAGGTCCGGGAGGCGGAATACAAATTGAAGGCGGAAAATACGACGGCAGAATGGTTTCGGCATTTGATACGTCTATTTTAAAAAAAGGCAAGAATAGTGGCGATTATTACGCCGGAACAGCCTATAGCGACGACGGAGGAAGATCGTGGAAACTTGGCGGCGTTGTTGATTTTATAGGCGGCAACGAGTGTCAAGTAGCGCAGATTGACGCCGATACGCTAGTCTTAAATATGCGGGTTCAAGCCAATCCGAGAAAGATTTTTTCGCGCGTTGTCGCCGTGAGTAAAGACGGCGGAGAATCGTGGAGCAGGGCGTTTGAAGACGCGGGACTTCCGGAGCCGATGTGCCAGGGGACTTTTATATCCATAAAAAATCCTCCGGAAATCGCAAAATTGCGCGGCGAACGGACGCTGGTTTTTTGCAATCCAGCAGACAGGCGCCGCCGCATAAACCTAACTGTGAAATTTTCTGACACTAATTCTTACAAAAAATGGCTTGGCGAGGTTGCTAAAGGCGTCAAACCGCAAACATCTCCATGGCACTCTTCGTATTTGGTTTGCCCGCATGGGGCGGGGTATTCCGATATGGCTGTCATGCGCGGCGGCGACATAGCACTCGTTTATGAGCGGGGAGATTCCGATTATCCAGGCGAAAAAATAATTTTTAGGCGCATAAAAAACCCCCTTGCCGATAAATGACACCCTAGGCGCCTAAGCCTCTGCAATCAGAAAAAAATTCGCGCTTTCATAAAACGCCGATGCAAAGGAAAAATCGGCGCTTGTCGGGTTCTGCGGCTGGGCTGATGGATGTCCATACCCCGAAATGGTCGCGTATTATTTCCGCAATTATAGTATCTTAATTTTTGACATATTAAAAATTTTTCGCATACTATACAGAATATGACAAGGCAAGGAGGCAATCGCACCATGAAAGAAAAACTTATTTTTACTGCGGCAATTTTGTTTGCGGCAATTTTTGCACTGGCAGGCTGCTATGAAAAGAAAATAGAGCTTAATAAATCCGAACTTGCCGATAAAATCAAAGGCGGCTGGGCTGGACAGATTATCGGTTGTACTTACGGGGGGCCAACCGAATTTAAATATCGGCAAAAAATAATTCCCGACGACGTAAAAATAAACTGGGACGAAACCCGACCTATTACGGAAACCATATTCGGCGGGCTTTACGACGACTTGTACCTCGATATTACTTTTATGGATGTCTTTGAACGTTTCGGGTTGAATGCTCCGCGCATTGAATTTCAGCGCGCTGTTGGAGAGTCTGCTTACGAGCTGTGGGCGGCAAATAGGGCTCTGCGTTTTGCCTGGCTTGATAATTTTCAGCGCGGAGAGCCGACTTCATGGAAGATAAACCCTATGTACAATGACATAGACTTTCAGATTGAATCCGACTTCGCTGGATTGATGTCGCCGGCAATGCCGAATGTTGCGGTGAAATTTGCCGAACCTGCCGGGCGGTCTATCAATTCAAACGACGGTTTCTATTGCGGAGCGTACGTTGCGGCAATGTACGCGCTTGCGTTCGTTTCTGCGGATATGGAATTCGTGGCGGGAGAAGCCCTAAAAGTTCTTCCGGCCGAAAGCCGCGTCAGAAAAATGATGTCTGATATAATCGGTTGGCATAAAAGCAATCCGCATGACTGGAAAGTTACATGGCAGAAGTTCGAAGACGCATATGTAAAGAAGCATGACGAAAATCTCGGCAGTTGCCACATCCACGCGCCAAATAACTGCGCCTACATAGTAATAGGGCTGTTGTACGGCGGCGGCGACTTTGAGAAAACCATAGATATATCCACGCGCTGCGGGTTAGACTCCGACTGCAATCCCGCAAGCTCCGGAGGGATACTTGCAACAGCCATCGGCTATTCAAAAATACCTGATAAATTCAAGAAACCTCTCGAGATGAGCAATTCCAAACTTTTCATGGGAACTTCGTATTCTCCCGAAAAAGTATACACCACAGGCCTTAAGCAAGCTCTTAAGGTTCTAAAGGCCAATGGGGCAATATTTGAAGGAGAAAAAATACGCGTGCCTGTGCGTCCTTTGTTGGAATTGCCTCTTGAAGGAGACGCCCCAACAAAAAGCGAAGTTTCGTCAAAATATATACCGGTAAAATTCGCCGATTCGACAGTCATAGAGTTTGAGGGGCGCGGCGCAGTTTTGTATCCGAGCGCCGATTTCTCAAAAGCTTTTAAAACTTTTGCGGATGCTCAAAAGCAAAAGGGATTCGCCGGCGAAATAGAGATAATTCTCGACGGCAAAAAGGTTCGCACTGCAAAGTTTTTTACCGAGAAATACCGCAATGAGCGCGATTTTCTGTTTGCGGAGCGCGACATTGAAAATGGAAAACACAAGCTTGAATTGAAACTTGCGAACGCCCAAAAAGGTTTCCCCGGATTTTCTGGCAATTTACAGGTTTTCTCCAACAAGAAATAGCATAAAGTTTTTGCAGTTTGCTGTCGAATTGGGCTTGGCTTTTTTCTTCCGGTTTTTTTATTTAGCGGCATATGTTTTGATTACGGCGTTTGAGAATAATTGAATTGCCAGAAAATTTGCGCCGAAACAGCGCGGCAAAAAAACGCGCAGGCATTCTCCCGCGCGTTTTTTTTAGACTTTGCGCATATTGGAGTTTTCGCCGCGCCGCCGTTTTCCTCACGTATAAGTTTCTAAAATATAGCCGGATAATATGAAAATTTCTGCTAAAATTTTGTTTAATTTCCAGAGCGCCGCGCAGCAGCGACTGGCGGGGAGCTCCATCCAAAACGCTTAAACGCTAAAACCGCGCCGAAAGCCCGCAAAAATTAAACAACCCGGAAAAGTAACAAAATATAGCGTTTGTCCGCTGTTTGCTTTTCATCTCTCTTTTTTACGAGATCGTCGGAATGTGGCATTCGCGCAAGATGAATCTACATTGCGCCCGCGGCAACAAGCCCGCACATGGTGATACTCCGCCGCTAAAATTTTGGTTGGCCTGTGCCGCATTCAGAAAATTTTCGCGCGCAGGGCAAGGTTTAGCAATGCTAACGTGCAGACATCGCATACTTCCGGGGAATTTTTTTATCAAGGAGGATAGGTAAAAAATAGGCAAGTTGCAACAAACCTGAGCTATTTTTTTGTCGCCATTTTGCGGTGGTTATTTTGCCTTGGCTCGGCTATTTGCGCTTGCGCGCGTATGCTGCAATTATGGACATCGCGCCTAAAATTGCGGCCACAGATGACGGTTCGGGAATTGCAGAATTGTTTAGCGCAAAAAGCTGCATTTCATCGTTCCAAACAAGGTTCCAGTTGCCGGAGATTAAAGAATCATCCGATTCGCCGGCGTATGCGAACAGATTGACGTATATGTCCAAAGCTTCTAGATACAATCTGTTTTCATTTATCGTTGCGCCGTTTGCATCGCCTATAAATATTGAATCGTTAGAGAAGTTCTTTATAGTCATATTGCTGTCCGCCATTGACGATGCGTTGTTCTTTGAGGATATTGATAAAATCGACAGGGTGGAGGCCTCGTCCCTGGCGTCGGACAGTTTTATATTTAAATTGCAGTTGTCGCAAAGGGATAGTTTGTTTATGGTATTCGGATAGTTGTCGACGTTTAGGTTTAAAGTTACGTCTACCGTATCAAACGATACGTCGTTTACGTTTCTCAAAACTTCCTCGCCTTTTAAATTTACAGTTGCCGTACCCGCATTTGTGTTTCCCACCCGAAGGGTTTTTAATGTCATATCGTTCCCATAAATATTCCATACAGCGTTTGAACCTGTGCGGTAATCTTGAGAAGAACTTATGTTCGCGCCGTCATAAAAATTCAGATTGCTTATTTGAATGTACGATACCGAAGATTTTGACGCAGATATTGAAAACATTCCGCTTATGTTCAAATTTTTTATATCAACAACTTGTCCCCATTGCGAAGGGATATAACCGTTTATTGCGAATACTCCCATAGAATTTACATTTATTGTTCCGGAATAGTTCATTATGGATTTATATTGCATTTCGGGGAAGTTGGGGTTGGTTCCGGTAACATTCAAGTAACCCGATGTTGTGTCAGTTCCTATGTTTACGGTTCCGCTTCCGTAGAAGACGTTTGTAGTGGCGCTGGAATAATTGATGTTTAGTGTTCCGGACCCGGCAGAATCGTCGCCTATATTTAGCGTTCCGGAATTTGCGATTTCATACGGGGCGTCTGCTAAGGTTTCTATTCCCGACAATGTGTATTCTGTATTCAACGGAGATTGCGGCAGTTCGGCGTAGAGCGGAAACATCCCGAAAAAGAAAAATACTGGACAGGTTAATTTTTTCATCAATGACTCCTTAAAACAGTTAAGTTGAACGGTTTATAGGATTATTTTTAACGTTATTTTAAACGACTGCAACCTTTATTTTGTTGGACAGTTTTACATATGAACAGAAAGCCCTTCAGTAATTTTACCGAAGGGCTTTTTTTGAAATTTTAGAGTTTTTTATGCAGGTTAAAATTATATGCTCGTAACGATTTCGTCGGCGAGTCCGTAGTCTATGGCTTCCTGGGCAGTCATGAAAAAGTCTCTGTCGGTATCGGCGGAAATTTTTTCTATCGGCTGGCCGGACGCCTCAGCAAGGATTTTGTTAAGTTCCTGGCGCATGCGTTCGAGTTCCTGTGCCTGGATATGCATATCGACAGCCGAACCGCTCATTTCGCCCATAATCAGAGGCTGGTGTATCATTACGCGCGCGCTTGGGAAAAGAAAGCGCTTGCCTTTGGGCGCGGCGCTTAAAAGAATCGACCCCATGCTCATTGCTATTCCAGTAACTACGACTTTTATCGGGCTTTTTATGAGTTTCATTGTGTCGTAAATCGACATTCCCGCGCTTATTGAACCCCCGGGGGTGCTCATGTAAAATGTAATTTCCTTGGACGGGTCAAGCATGTCTAGATAAAGCAGTTTTTCGACGATATCTGCGGCAGTTTCGTCGGTTACTGAGTCCCATAAAAATATTTTTCGCTCGTTGAGGAAACGTTTTTTTATTTCCTCGGACAACGGTGTAGATTTCTGTCCGTCTTTTTTATTTTCGCATTCGTTTTTCATAAAATCAGAGTTTTGATATTTCATATATTGCGTATCCTGAAAATAGGTTTGGGAAATTTTTGCAAGGCGTTTCCCAATCGCCGCGCAAAAAATGTTTGCGGGTTATAGTAATATCGTTCTTTTTGCAAAAACCTTCAAATGAATTTACGGAAATAGCGTTCATCGGCCGCGACGCCTCCCAGCGCTCCGGAAACACTTCGTTGACAATTCTGTCCCCCGTCAGGGCTATCGCAAGGCGGTTGCGCCAATAGGCGTGGTTTACGAATCCCACTGCAACGTGCTTTGCAACGCGCAGCGATTCAAATACGACTTCGCGCGCGTTTTCAAGTTCCTGAAGAGTGCGCGAGCAAATTATCCAATCGAAAAATTTGTCTTCGTATATGGAGAGCGCGTCCATTATATCGCCGTGGTACGCGTTTACACCGCGCTTTATGCAGCGCGATATTTTCTCAAAGTCGGAATCCACGCCGACTGCGTAAACGCCCTTTTGGCGCATTAATTCGCTGAGCAATATTCCTCGACCGCAGCCCAAATCAAGGACGCGGTCGCCCTCGCCAATCCATTCGCTTATGGCTTTCAACTCAATCTTGCGCTTGGAAGATGTTTTGCTGTTTTTTTCTTCAGACATTCAGAAAGTACTCCACGAGTTTATAAAGTTTGGGCGAATGGATTAGAAACGAATCGTGTCCCAAATCGCTCTGAATCTCGGCGTACGAGGCCGTTTTCCCGATTCGCAGCAAAGCTTTTACGATTTCGCGGTTTTGCTCCGGCGGGAAAAGCCAGTCAGAGGTGAATCCCACGCAGAGAACTTTTGCTGTGATATTTTCAAAAGCTTTTTCTAGGGAGCCGCCGCCCTCAAGTCGCAAGTCGAATAAATCAAGGGCGCGTGTAAAATACAGGTATGTATTTGCGTCGAAGCGGCTGACAAAACTTTGCCCTTGGTGGTGCAGATAGCTTTCTATTTGAAAGCTGGGCTTAAAGATTTCGGTCCCGGATATTGATGTATGTTCGCGCCCGAATTTTCCGTCAAGACCTTTGTCGGAAAGGTACGTTATATGCGCCATCATTCGCGCGATTCCAAGCCCAACGCTCGGGACGCGCGCGAGTTCGTAGTTGCCGCCGTTCCATACGGGGTCCTGCATTATAGCCGACCGCCCGACTTCGTTGAAAGCTATGGCTTGGGCGTTTTGATGGGCGGTTGTTGCAAGCGCGCAAATTTTATCCACTCGGTCGGGAAAATCTATCGCCCACTGCAAGGTTTGCATTCCTCCCATGGAGCCGCCTATTGCCATAACCAGTTTTTTTATTCCGAGATGGGTTATCAAGCGTTCCTGGACTGCAACCATATCCTGAAGGGTTACAGCGGGAAATGTCAGATTGTAGCGCTCGCCAGTTTTGGGGTTTATCGAGGCCGGGCCTGTTGTTCCGCGGCATCCTCCTATGCAGTTGGAGCAAATT
>CALXLN010000080.1 GCA_944389215.1 uncultured Opitutales bacterium | reverse complement strand
GAATATCACATGAGGCATTGTAGGATATTTCTTATCCTCTTTGCCTCTCTCTTTTTCTAATCTTTTTGCTTCTTCTCTTAGCCCGTATTTTTTCATCATCCCACTGAGTTTGACGTAGAGCAGTTTTCCAAACGTATTCGGTTCTTTAACAGCAATATTTGCCCAAGAAATAAATAAAACCTCACATAGTTCCGCAAACGCCCCCCTATAGCGTATCCAAAATTTTAAATGTTTAAAGCCCGCCAAAATTATTTGACGCGCTTCTTTTTCATTATTACCATAATAAAAATTTTTATTGCTATGAAATTTGTTTTACAAAAGATTTTTGCGTTTTGCGCGGCCGTTTTAATCGCGTCTGCGGCTTTTGCCGCATCCACAAAAGAGCTAAAACCTGTAAAGTATGTATTCCTCTTTATAGGCGACGGAATGTCCATACCCCAGAGGATGATGACTGAAGAATATTTGCGGCTCTGCGGCGAAGGCGGCTTGAAAATAAACGCTTTCCCCAACAATGCCGTAACCTATACGCGCTCCAACGATTCTTTCATAACCGACTCCGCCGCCAGCGGAACGGCAATCGCATGCGGAACCAAAACCGACAACGGCAAAATAGGAGTCGACACAAAAGGAAACAAACTTGAGTCAATCGCCAGCGTTGCAAAAAAATCCGGCAAGAAAGTCGGCATCATAACAAGCGTAACCATAAACCACGCAACTCCGGCCGCATTTTACGCCCATAATTCAAGCCGCGGCAACTATTATGAAATCGCTCTCGATATGATAGAATCGGATTTCGACTTCTTTGGAGGCGGCGGAGTCCAGGATTCCGACGACAAAAAGTCGAAATCGTACAAAGGCGATATTTATGAGTTGGCAAAAGAAGCGGGCTACAAGGTCGTATTAAACGACGCGGAGGAATTTGAAAAACTCGGCGACCAAAACGCAAAAACAATGGCCTTCGCCTCCAAAGGAGCCCTTCCATACGCAATAGACGACAATAGCGGTTTGCGCATAAAGGATTTTCTAGAAAAGGCAGTAGAAATCATGGAGGATCATCCTAAAGGATTCTTCATAATGGTAGAGGGCGGCAAAATAGACTGGATGTGCCATGCCAACGACGCCGCGACAGTTTTAAAAGAAGTAGTTGATTTGGACAAATGCGTGCGCGAAGCCTGCGAATTCGCAAAAAAACATCCCGACGACACATTGATAGTGGTAACCGGCGACCACGAAACCGGCGGGCTTACGCTCGGATTCGCCGGGACGGGCTACAAATCGTATATAAACCTGCTTTCGCACCAGAAGAATTCGCGCGAGCAAATAGAGAAAACAATAAAGGAAATGAAGAAAAAAAATCCCGAATTGTCCTTTGACGATTTAAAGCCGTACATAACTAAAACCCTTGGATTAAAATTTGGCGGAGACAAAAAAGACAGATTGGTTTTAACTAAGGACGAAGAAAACATCCTACGCAAAGCATTTGAAAAAGCGTCGTCGAAAAAGGGATTCAAAGCCGACGGATTCGCGATAGCCTTAACCCACTGCCTTGACAATAAAGCGGCTCTCGGCTGGACATCAACCGCCCACACAGCCCTACCCGTAAGCACAACCGCGGCCGGCGCGCAATCAGAAGCCTTCAACGGAACCATAGACAATACCGACATTGCAAAAATGTTGAAACAGGCCGTAAAATAGCCAATGTTTGCTTTTCAGAACAAGCGCGATTTTTCAAAAGACGCTTTAATAGCGGCGATTTTTGCGGTTTTAACTCTGGCGGCATTCTTTCTCGATATTTATCCCGCAAAGCAAAACAGCGAAGGCACAAAGGAAAAAGCGAGGGTTGTCGCGGTTGACAACGCCAATATATTTTCAGTGGGGCTTCTCAAGCAAGGAGACCAAAAACTGGAAGTCGAAATTCTGACCGGCGCGCATAAAGGCGAGATATTCAAGGCCGCCAATGTATTGCGCGCGAATATGGAGCTGGATAAAATTTTCGCCCCTGGCGACACCGCGCTTGTAGCAGTTCCGCTGAATGCGGATCCGGAAACCGACACAATAAACGCCCAAGACCACTACCGCGCCGACTATACTATTTTTCTATGCGGGTTGTTCGCCCTGCTTTTAATCGCTTTTGCAGGTATGACTGGATTTAAGGCGGTTCTTTCTGTGGCGTTTTGCTGCGCGGTGGTATGGAAGATAGTTGTGCCGCTCTGCCTTCGGGGGGCGGATCCTATTTTAGTCTGCCTGGTTTGCGTCTGCGTGCTTTCGGCGGCCATAATTTTTTTGGTTGCCGGCCTAAACCGAAAGGGACTTGCGGCGTTCGCCGGAACCGTTTTGGGAGTTTTATCCAGCTGCCTAATGGCTTGGTATTTTGCCGACGTTTTCAAGATAAACGGCGCGGTCATGCCCTATTCTCAAGCTTTGCTGTATTCCGGATTTGAGGATTTGAGCATTGCAGATATTTATATAGGCGCAATTTTCTTGTCGTCATCGGGTGCGGTAATGGATTTAAGCATGGACGTTGCAGCAGGAATGTCCGAAGTATCAAAGCACTCCCCCAAAATTTCGCGGCGCGCGTTAATCGAATCGGGCCTTTCAATAGGAAGAAGCGTTGTGGGAACTATGGCAACAACCCTGCTGCTCGCATACTCGGGCGGCTATCTCACGCTGATGATGATGTTCGCAGCCCAAGGAATACCTCCTTCGGACTTTATAAACAATCCTTATGTGGCAAGCGAGACTGTTAAAACAATAATCGGGTCTTTCGGACTTGTACTTGTTGCGCCGTTCACGGCGATTGCGGGAGGATTCATAATAAAAGAAAAATATCCATCGAATTAAAATCCTCCAGGCACGCTCGCGATAAGCGCGCCAAATTTTAGTAAACATTCCCCGGCGGCTTTATTTGCATGCCCGTTTTATTTGCGCCGGCTTTAAACAAAACCAAATGGCAAGTTCCGCATAAAACAACCCTAAACTATGCGCAGCAAATGCTCCGCAAAAGGCTTAAACGGCAAATTTCGACGATTCTTTTTTAGCGGCACAAGGCAACTGCTCAAGGCAAATACCAGGATATCCCGCGTTCAGAATCCGGATATTACATTCTGATTTTATTTTCAGCGCGTTCTTTCAGAAAACATTCGTAAGCATTTTTTACTCCGGAACGAATATCGTATTTGGGTTTCCATCCGGTGGAACGCAAATATGATGTGTCGCAAAGCTTGCGCGGAGTTCCGTCGGGTTTGGAAGTGTCGTGGACAATCTTTCCCTTAAAACCTACGGTTTCCGCGATAATCACGGCAAGCTCTCCGATAGACAGCTCCTCTCCGCTGCCCAAGTTTACCAAGTCGGGAGGATTTTCCGCTTCCAAGAGCATTACGCAAGCCGACGCCAAATCGTCCACATGCAAAAATTCCCTAAGCGGCTTGCCGGTGCCCCAAATTTCAACCTCCGGCAGGTTTCGTTCCGCGGCTTCGTGGAACCTTCGGATTAGAATCGGCAAAACATGCGAATTTTTCTCATGGTAATTATCCCCGGGGCCGTAAAGATTTGTCGGCATCGCGCTATGGTAGCACACTCCGTGTTGTTTTCTGTAATATTGGCAAAGTTTTAATCCCGCAATTTTTGCAATAGCGTAAGCTTCGTTGGTTTCCTCCAAAGACCCCGTAAGGAGAGCGGATTCGGGAATCGGCTGGGGCGCCATGCGCGGATATATGCAAGTGCTACCCAAAAACAGCAGTCTCTTTACGCCGGAACGGTATGCCGCGCGGACCGCATTTAGAGCTATCGCCAAATTTATTTCTATGAAGTCCGCAGGATAAGTCGAGTTGGCGTATATTCCTCCGACTTTCGCAGCGGCAATAACGGCGACATCCGGCTTATTTTCCCGGAAAAACTTTTCAGTGGGAGCCTCGCTTGTCAAATCCAAATCCGCATGCGAAGGCAGCAGAAGATTACTGTACCCTCCGGCGCGAAGAGCGCGGGCTATCGCAGACCCTACCATTCCGCGCGCTCCCGCAACAAAGATTTTATCGTTTTTTTTCATTTGCGCGCCTCTTTCTCGGCGAGCTTAAAATCGGCATCGGTCATAATCTCGACCAACGTCTTGAATGTTGTTTTTGGTTCCCATCCGAGAACAGCCTTAGCCTTTGACGCATCTCCCAAAAGCAAGTCGACTTCAGTCGGGCGGTAGTATTGCGGAGAAACTTCGACTACTACCTTTCCGGTTTTTCTGCATATTCCGCGCTCGTATTCGTCTCTGCCTTCCCAATCTATGTCTATTCCCAAACGCGCAAACGCAAGTTCGGTAAATTCCCTTACGGTGTGGGTTTCTCCGGTAGCCAAAACATATTCGTCGGGAGCGTCGGCTTGAAGAATGCGCCACATTCCCTCCACATATTCTGGCGCATAGCCCCAGTCGCGCTTAGAATCCAAATTTCCCAGAACAAGCTTGTCTTGCAATCCAAGTTTTATTCTACCGGCGGCGCGCGTAATTTTTCGAGTAACAAAAGTTTCGCCGCGCCTTTCGGATTCGTGGTTGAACAATATTCCGTTGCACGCAAAAATATTGTACGCTTCGCGGTAATTTACAACAATCCAATAGGCGTACTGTTTTGCTACGGCGTATGGGCTGCGCGGATAAAAGGGAGTTGTTTCGCGCTGCGGAGTCTCGCGCACTTTTCCGAACAACTCCGAAGTCGACGCCTGGTAAAAGCGCGTTTTATGGACCAGCCCCACTTCTTTTATGGCGTCCAAAAACCGCAACGTTGCAATACCGTCGACATCGGCGGTATATTCAGGAACGTCGAAACTCACTTTAACATGGCTTTGCGCCCCAAGGTTGTAAATTTCATCGGGCGTAGTTTTATCAAGGATGCGGTTCAAATTCGACGAGTCTGTAAGATCCCCATGATGGAGGAAGAAACGTCCAGAAAGTTTTTTATCGTAATACAGATGGTCTATCCTCTGGGTGTTAAAAGAGCTGGAACGCCGGATTATGCCATGAACCGTATAATTTTTTTTCAGCAGCAATTCCGCAAGGTACGAGCCGTCCTGCCCGGTGATTCCCGTTATAAGTGCCGTTTTATTCATAATATTTTACTTTTTTAAATCTTGTTTCCTGCCCTGTTATTTGCAACAAAAAAGCAACCCTTTTATCCAAAATAAATTGACAGCAAACGCTCACGGGCTATTTTTCCGATAAATTGACGCGCGAAATATTTAACGGAAATCCGCTGCCAAAACTGTAAACCGCGAAGTGGACATAATAAAATTCATACCCAAATACGACGAACGCATTTGGGGAGGCCGAGCCCTCAGGGAAAGTTTCGACAGAATACTGCCGATAGGAATGCGCATAGGCGAATCCAGGGAAATCTACGATATGCGGGACGGATCCTCCCTTGTTGAAAGCGGAGAGTTTGAAGGAATGAATCTCAAGGAACTCTTGAGGTACAACGCGCGCGACATTATAGGCAAAGACTGGGATACTTCTCTTCCATTTCCCGTAATAGTAAAAATTTTAGACTGCCAGCAAATTTTATCCCTGCAAGTCCATCCGGACAAATCCTCCGCAGAACGATTCGGGGGAAAGGAAAAAAATGAAGCATGGTATTTTATAAACTGCGCGCTAAAAGCACACTATTACGCC
>CALXLN010000079.1 GCA_944389215.1 uncultured Opitutales bacterium | reverse complement strand
GCACACTAAATTTCCAAGCCACATTCCGCCTTCGTTGCTTTTTCCGTCCAAAGCTCCGACGGGCGCTCTGCGGTAATCTATTTTTACAACTCTGACTTTCTTTATGGAGCCTTTTTTAACGCCCTTCACGCCGTCTCCATAGTATATATTGCGTATGAACAAATATCCTTTATCTTTGGAATAATCCACCCGGGACTTTTCAAGGTTCGGGATTTTTCTCGGCGCGGCGGGAACGATTTGATTCGAGTCTAAATACGGATGGCTGGCAACCAGCTCCCTGTCTCCATCCGAAGCCATAAGATATATTCCATAGGTTGAAGGATACGAATGGTTGGCGCCTTGATTTGGTTCAAAAGTTACAAGGAACAAATCTTCCGAAAACGGATACGGATATTGGAACTGCGGTCCGTCCTGCCCAAAAGCATCTATCTTTACAGCTTCAGCTTTTTTGCGCGGCGCCAAATACTCCACTCCGACGGCCTCCTGCCTGCCTTTTGACGGATCGATGACCGCAAGTTTGCCGCGTTGCCCCGTATGGTGCCCGTGCAAAACCGCCATGTATTTTTTAGTATTTGGAATTTGGCGGGCATGGCCGATGACCGTAGGGAACCATGATTTATTGCCGTAGACTTCGGTTTGAAATGTTCCGTCATATTTCATTGAAAACAAGCCTTGAGGGAAAACCTGCCCTCTGTCGCTGTAATCCCATCTTGTATAAATTACATCCCCCTGTTCAGTTACCGTAGGATATGTGGTGCATACTTGGTCAAACCCCACCCTGCGCATAAAAGAACCGTCTCCGCGCATCATATAAAGATTGCTAACTTCCGTAAGCCAACAATCCGTCGTCTGCTCGCAGCGCGTTGAATTGAAAACTATCTCCCCGTTGGGAAGATATTTTGCCTCTATGTCGGCAAATCTCCCGAACGTCAGTTGCGCGATTTTGCCGGTCTCCAAATTCATTTCATATATGTGGAAATCGTCGTCCAGCAGCGATTTTTTCCATGAAAATATCACGCGCTTTGCATCGTATGAGACATCCGGATCCCTTATGCACCCTGTTTTATCTTCCAGCAGTACTGTGCGCTTGATTTTCCCCCCAGGCAAAAATTCCAGCATGCACAATTTTGAGTCTGGAGTAAAACGCGACTCTGAACGGGCATCTGAGAGCCCCTCGGTATAACCGTAAAAGGAGGGCGCTATCGGATAGCGTTCGACATAGACATACTTCTTAGGGTGCGCGTCGAGCTTTTTTAAAAACTCGTTTCTGCGCAGATAAATCGCCTTTTGGTAAATTTCGGCAGCATCCTTTAAACTTTTAACAGAACCCAGCCGCCCAACTTGCGAAGTTTTATTCAACCGCTCGAATATTTTTCTCGACGCATTTTTCAGCGATTCGATTTTTCCGGATTCATCCTTTGGAAATTTCGACAAATCGAAACCGAAGTCGCGCAAAAACGCGTCGCTTTCGACAGGATATATTTCATCCAACATCCGCCAGACAAAACGGTTGAGCGTAGGAGTGTTGAAATTATTCAGATTCAGACTTGCAAGTGCTTCGTGGAAAGAAACTCTGTGCCCGTTATTATCGTAGGCCGCAAACGGAAGAATATCGCGCCCGTAAACTTCCACTTCGGAAAGCGCGCACCACTTGGGGTTGTTTTTATCCTGCGAGAAGTAAAGTTTTACAAATGTCGTGGTTGTTTTGGGAAATTTTATCTCCTGCGGATCGGAAGTTTTTTTCAAATCGAACCGGATGTTTTCCGTTTTTGAATCCGAAAATTCCAACCTCGCGTCTTTCCAAACTCCGTCGTGAGGGAAATCTGCCCGAAGCGCGAGAACAACTTTATCTATTTCAACCGGACGCCCAAAGTCGATTTTTATCCATGGATTCGCCTCTTTTTCGGGCCCCCACGACCTGAAATTCCAGCTGGAATGGCCGGTGTTATTTTTTGAATTTCCGTCTATTGAATTTCTCGCCCTGAATTTAAGTTCGTTTCTGCATTCGCTCGAAGCTGTTACGTGGGGATAGTGGGTATACTCCGGCGGAACATTGTCCTGAAAATCGTACGGATTGAGTGCTAAATTTCTGTAAGAATTAAGTTCTCCGTAAAATGGAGGAAGCGCCTTTACGGTGGTTTCTCCTAGGGGGATTTCATTGCGTGCGTCCGCATCAACATCGTTTCTCACGGGAAATTTTATATGAAATTCTCCTTTAGGAGAATATAAGATAGTTTCCTTTAGGCCATTGCCTATCTTAACTTTGAGGTATGCTTGAGAGTCGTCGGGACCTTTTAAAATCAGTTTTTCTGGGACATCTTTGCCTGCATAGTAGAAATACGATCCAGGCGCATACGGAGCGCCTCTGTGCCATTTGCCTTTAGTGTCGATACGCCACAAATCTATATTTTTAAAGCGTTCTCCAAATGTATGCTGCGAACGCATTTTGACTTCATTTTCGCCATCTTTAGCGTAACTTGTGGCAAAGGCTGAAATTAATAGAAAGCACGCGACATTTATTAAGCCCAATAACCGCGCAAAACTATTTAATAATTTTACCATAACTTATCCAATTTACATCATTAAGAATAAAGCCTATTTGCGCAAAAAAACGACCAAAACAAAAAATCCTCCGCTAAAAGATATTGCATGATATCCACAACCCTAGGTATGTAAGATACAAAACGCGGCCGCACGGTAAAGCTTTTTATCTCCAAAATTTAGATAAAACCGTTTTCATATTGCTATGGAAAATTTTATTGTGTTCTTTTAGGGCAGATTTATACTTTATCTATGTTTCGTTTTCTGAATATCCGCCGTGCGCCTTGTTTTAGAAGCTATTATGCGAAGAAGTTTGCAATTCTTGTATTTATATTTTCCATAAATATTTCACATCTTTCCGCCCAAGGGCTCGACTTGAGTTTTTTAGAAAATGAACGCCCTAGTAAACGCAGCATAGCCGTTTCAATAAAGGAAGAATTAGTTTGGCTCCAACCCGAAACACATTCGCAAAAGGAACAAGATGCGCCCATCAACAAAGGGTTAATAGACAACACAAAAGAATATAAAGCCCTGTGTATTCCGAATAAATACCTATTTGTGGATACAAAGAATTCCGACGGCGCAACGCTCTATTCATTCCCCAAATATAGAGCCGACTATACAGACAGTGCAAGATTTGTAAACGTATTTCCCGTAGTAGATTCATCGGGGCTATTTGATTTTGCGTCCATGCACAACATAGTGGCGCTGTCCATAAATCCTAGAAGCACTCTAGAATTCTTTTTAAAGCGCGCAGAAAACAATAACTGCAAATTGGATTTTTCGGAATCGGAAATAAATTTTTCCTGCGGCAACTACGCATATAAAATTTATTTTTCCGGCAATAAGATAGCTAAAATAGATGTAATAAAAAAGGACCGATTGCAGCTGCTTGCGCAGACGACTTTCAATTACGGCAATAGCGGTTTGCCCACCCTTGCGCATGTAGAATACTTCCATAACGAAAAAGCCGCCATACGAAAGACGCTTTCCTTTTGCGTCGTATCCCACGATTTCAAAAACTCCGACATCAACCTATTTAACGTTGGCGCAATAGGCGCCATTAAAATTTTAGACGCCCGCTTAAATCCTCCCAAGTCCTACTATTTTAAAAATGCGATTCCCGATCCCGACGAAGCGGAAATCGCATTAAAAGACAATGGAAAACAAAAAGCCTTAAATGCGGAACGGGCAAGTGAGCTCCACTCGGCAAAGAAATCCGATTTTATTCTAAACATTCAGAAGCTGTTTAAAGAAACTTTTAAACGCAAGTAAGCGCAAATTTTAATTTGCCTGCCGCTGCATCAGCGGAAAATGCGCATTTCAGGGTTTTTTGCAGAGCCCAATAGAAAAGATTTTTAAAAGAATATATTTGGAGAAATTCCAATGCGGCTGGCTCCCCCCAAGATAACCTTGTCGTAGGAGTCGAGTTTTCTTATTTTGTGAGAACTGCCGTCCTGCATTACTACTTTTAATTCGTCAGACCCATCCGTTATTTTTTTGAATTCTTCAGGCGATATATTATTCGCGTCTATTCCGTTTATCGATTTCAACGGAATTTTAAACAGGTTTGCAAAGGCGTCCGCCGCGTACAAGTACTTTCCCAATTCAGACTTGGGCTCAAGAAAAACGTTTCTACCCGACTTGCGAAGAGATACTTCAAAAGAGCGTTTTTTTCCCTTTAAGTGGTTCCAATTAAAAAAGTCGTCGCAATAGAATTCTTGCGTAAGTTTTAATTCCGAAGGAAACTCAATTTTAACATATCCGGAAAATCCGAATTTGTTTTCGTAATATACCCAATCTAATATGTTTTTGTTTTTAGCTTTTATCTTTATTTTGGAAAAATCTCCGATTTGCCCCGAATACTCTCCGCTTTTTGCCAAAGCCGAAAGAATGGATTCAAGTTTTTTCATTTCGCTTTTATAATAAGCCGCCTTGGCGGAATCCTTCTTGGCGGCACTTTGGTCATGGGCGTATAACAATGCTTCTTTTAAATATTTTAACCAAGGCGCGTTCTTATCCAAACAGGCGTTATTTAACAAAGTTAGCGAGTAAACATTTCCGGCGGAAAGCACACGGTCATATTTGGCTTCGTCTGCCGGGCTTCTTGTAAAAAATCCGCAGGAATTATATATGTCCTTTATTTTTATATATCCGGATTCCGAAGTTAAGGAAAGTTTCTCAAAATTGAAGTCGGACTGTTTTGCCACTACTCTGGTGTATTCGACTTGCTGTTTTGAAACATCCGCCGACAATCTGTCCTCATCGACTTTGCCGTCGCATATGGTTCCGGAACGTATTATTATTCTTCCATCACCTAAAGAATCGCCAAGAACTTCGCGCAATTTTATAAAATCACTGTTTGATGATACAGTTTGAATTTCCTTTAACTTGTCGTACGACTGCCCGTATGACAAGCTAAGCAATCCGAACAACAATAGAAGTGCTTGGGCGATTTTCATCATTTGCGACAAATTTATTTGCGGTTATTTTTTTATCAATAAATTTCTCGCGTATTTTTCTACTTTCGGGGTTCGGCAAAAGCAAGGCGTATATTAAATTGTCTTATTTCTTTAACCTGCAAAAAAACGCAAAAAAAGTTCCGGAAGCTTGTCGCTTTCGGAACTTTTTCCCGCTGCTGGCAATGCGGAATTTAGGAGTTCTTTTTTACCAATTCATAGAAGACGTCGAACGGATATGGCGCGCCCGCCCCGCCAGGCGCTGACTCCGGATGGTACTGCACGGAGAACACGGGCAAATCCTTATGCCGCAAGCCTTCAACGCTATTGTCTTCAATATTTATTTCCGTTACGACTGCGCCGACATTTTCCAGAGATTTGGCGTCGGCGGCA
Organism: uncultured Opitutales bacterium; assembly: GCA_944389215.1. GTDB lineage: Bacteria > Verrucomicrobiota > Verrucomicrobiia > Opitutales > Intestinicryptomonadaceae > Merdousia. The sequence continues at coordinate 33,046 of CALXLN010000079.1, read as the reverse complement.
AAACTGTGGTTTTGCGACGTAATTTTAACCTTGCCGGTCTCGAGGTTTCTAACCGGATAATTTCCGCCATGGTGCCCAAATTTTAGTTTGTAGGTTTTCGCGCCCAAAGCATGGGTTATTACTTGATGCCCGAATCCAACGCCAAACATCGGCAATTTTTCCATCAGTTTCGCCGCGGTTTTCGCGGCTTCAGGCGCCGCTTCGGGATCGCCTGCCCCGCTCGACAAAAATACGCACTGTGGCGCAAATTCCAAAATTTCCTCCGCGGAAGCCGAGGCGGGAAAAACTGTAATGTCGAAACCGCTGTATGCCAAACTGCCCAAAAGAGATTTTTTTGAGCCGTAGTCTATCGCCGCGCACTTAAAAAGCGGAAGAGTTCTTGGCTTTGTGTTTATATGTACCCCGCCCAACTCAAATGGTTTGATGTTTTCGGCAGAATCATCGAAATGATAAGCCTTTTTGCAGGATACGTCTTTCAGGAAATTGGCACCCTCAATTCCGCTCCATTCCTTGGCAAGCCTTACTGCTTCCTCGTCCGAAATATCCTCTGTTGAAAGGCAAGCTTTCAGAGAGCCGTTCATCCTGATTTTTCTGGTTATCGTTCTGGTATCTACTCCGCTTATGCCTGGAACGCCGTTCTTTTCGAGATATTCGCCCAGACTCATGCGGCTTCTCCAGTTGCTGGGAATCTCGCAATCTCGGGCAACGACCAATCCCGCCGCCTTTATAGAGCCGCTTTCAGAATCTTCGGCGTTTATTCCGTAACAGCCGATTTCAACGAAAGTCATAACCAAAATATTCATATAGTTGGACGGATCCGTAAGCAACTCTTGATATGCCATCATAGAGGTGTTAAATACAGCTTCGCCCAAAACCGTCTTCTTTGCGCCAAAGGGTTTTCCCCTATAAACGGTACCGTCTTCAAATGCCAATACTGCGCTATTCATTGCATTACTTCTTTGTTTCGTTTAAAATTGCCATGTATTCTTGGAGCGATTTTACGTCCAATTCCTTATTTTTCATCGCTTCGATTCCCTTTATGGCGGCGTAAGCCCCCATTATGGTGGTTATCATGCAAACTTTCTTTAAGAGCGCCTCTTGGCGGATATGGTTCTCATCCAACCGCGGATACATGCCAGATGGCGTATTTATTATCAGAGCCATTTCGTCGTTCTTTATCATATCCACCACGTTGGGACGCGCGCCTTCGTTTAGCTTGTAGGTACGCGTTACCGGAATTCCGTTTGCCTGCAAAACCTTTGCAGTTCCCTCGGTTGAAAATATTTTAAAGCCGAGCTTGTCGAGAGATTTTGCGATTTCCACCGCCATTTCCTTGTCATGGTCTTTTACCGACAAGAAGACGTTTCCGGATGTCGGCAATCCGGGCTGCGCCGCTATTTGGCTTTTTGCGAAGGCCATTCCAAGGTCTTTGTCAAGCCCCATGACTTCGCCTGTCGACCTCATTTCCGGACTCAGCATAATTGCGGTTCCGTTAAAGCGCACAAACGGGAAAACGCTTTCTTTCACGGCAATGTAAGGAATTTTTACTTCCTTGGTAAAGCCCAAATCCTTCAACTTTTCGCCCGCCATAACCCTTGCTGCAATTTTCGCCAACGGAACTCCTATCGCCTTTGACGTAAACGGAACAGTTCTGGATGCGCGGGGATTTACTTCGAGTATGTAAACTTCGCCTTTTTTAATCGCGAACTGGATGTTCATCAAGCCTATAACTTTCAATTCCTTTGCCAAATCGTAAGTCGCCTTGCGAACTTCGTCTAGAACGCTTTCAGAGAGAGTGTGCGGAGGCAAAACCATAGCGGCGTCGCCCGAGTGCACTCCGGCGTATTCGATATGCTCCAACATTCCGCCTATGACGGTAGTTTCTCCGTCGGAAATCGCATCCACATCCAACTCTATCGCGTCTTCGAGGAACTTATCCAGCAGAACGGGTTTGCCCGGAGCAGCTTCAAATGCTTCGCGCACGACCTTTTTCATGTCCTCCATGCCGTAGACGATAAACATTCCCCTGCCGCCCAAGACGAAGGACGGCCTTAAAAGAATCGGGAATCCTATTTGGCCGGCAAGCTTGTAAGCATCCTCCGGAGTAGTCGCGGTAGCGTTGAGCGGCTGACGCAAATGAAGCTTGTCCAAAATCCGTTTGAAAATTTCGCGGTCTTCGGCGGCATCAATCGATTCGGGGGAAGTGCCTATTATGTTTACGCCGTTTTCCTGCAATTCGCTTGCCAAATTGAGTGGCGTCTGTCCGCCAAACTGCACGATAGCGCCGTCGCAATCGTTTTGTTTGTAAACTTCCAAGACATCTTCAAGCGTGAGCGGCTCGAAAAACAGCTTGTCTGATGTGTCGTAGTCGGTCGAAACAGTCTCTGGATTTGAATTTACCATTATCGTTTCGTAGCCCGCCTCGCGCAAGGCGAAAGACGCATGGACGCAGCAGTAGTCGAATTCAATGCCCTGCCCAATCCTGTTTGGGCCTCCGCCGATTATCATTATCTTTTTCCGCTTGCTGGGCTTTAGCTCGTTTTCCGAACCGTATGTTGAATAGTAATACGGCGTGTAGGCCTCAAACTCGGCCGCGCACGTATCCACAAGGCGGTATACGGTGTTTATTCCGAATTCTTCGCGCAATTTCTTTACGTTGCGGATTTTTGTATTGCAAATAGAGGCTATCTGCAAATCGGTAAAGCCCGCCTTTTTTGCCCTTTCCAGAAGATTAGCGTCAAGATTTTGAATTCCCGCCGATTCCAACTCTTTTTCGATTTCAACGATTCCGGCGACCTCATTGATAAACCACGGGTCTATCTTTGTATACTCGCTGATTTGCTCATGGCTCATTCCTGCAAGAAGCGCGTAGCGTATATAGAAAATTCTTTCGGCAGTTGGGCGCACGAGCCCGTTGCTGATGGCGGAAATATCGGTTACTTCATTTCCTCCAAATTTTCCGCCGCCGCCGAGTCCGCGGGCTCCGATTTCAAGAGAGCGCAACGCTTTTTGCAAGCACTCCTTAAAACTTCTTCCTATCGACATCACCTCTCCGACGCTCTTCATAGAGCTCGTCAAAGTGCTGTCCGACCCTGCAAACTTCTCAAACGCGAATCTTGGAACCTTCGCCACAACATAGTCTATCGCGGGTTCAAAGCACGCAGGAGTTTCGCGCGTGATATCGTTTTTAAGCTCGTCTAAAGAATATCCCACTGAAAGTTTGGCAGCCACTTTCGCAATAGGAAATCCCGTAGCTTTAGAGGCCAAAGCCGAGGAGCGCGAAACGCGCGGATTCATTTCTATTATTATCATGCGGCCATCGACGGGATTGAGCGCAAACTGAATATTAGAACCGCCGCATTTTACGCCGATTTCCCTAATAATGGCAAAAGAAGCCTCCCGCATAAGCTGGTACTCTTTGCTGGTGAGAGTAAGAGCCGGAGCGATCGTTATTGAGTCTCCCGTATGGACGCCCATTGGGTCGAAATTCTCTATGGAGCATATGGCGATACATTGGTCTTTGCAGTCGCGCATTACCTCCATTTCAAGCTCCTTCCATCCAAGCAGCGATTCTTCTATAAGAATTTCTCCGGCAGGCGAGGCGCTCAATCCGAACGCCGCCATCCGCTCAAATTCGTCGCGGTTGTAGGCAATACCGCCCCCTGTGCCGCCGAGCGTAAAGCTTGGGCGTATTATGAGAGGATACTTTTTATGCTTATCAGCCCAATCCAAAGCCTCTTTGAGAGAATGGACTACAATGCTCAAGGGAACATCCAGTCCGATTTTTATCATTGACTCCCTAAATTTTTCCCTATCTTCGCCCTTCTCGATTGCTTCGGCGTCGGCCCCTATAAGCTCGACATTATATTTTTTCAAAATACCGCGCTTGTACAACTCGACCGATAGGTTCAGCCCGGTCTGCCCCCCCAATGTCGGCAAGAGAGCGTCGGGGCGTTCTTTGGCGATTATTTTCTCTAATATTTCCGGAACAAGAGGCTCTATGTAAGTAACGTCGGCCATTTGCGGATCCGTCATGATTGTGGCGGGATTGGAATTGACCAATATTACTTTATAGCCTTCTTCCCTCAGGGCTTTGCAGGCTTGGCTTCCGGAATAGTCGAATTCGCAGGCCTGCCCTATTACAATAGGACCTGAACCCACGATTAAAATGGATTTTATATCAGTGCGTTTTGGCATATTCGTGGAATATTAAAAAACCTTTTTTTCCTTTCCGTCAATTTTTAATATATTCCAGATGCAAATATTCTGAAAAAACGCAAAATTGTGAAACCTTTGCATCCTTTAGCAACCTGGGCAACTGGCTGAAGGTTCAGGCGCGTTTTTTGCAACATTTTAATGTTAAATATGTTACAACAAAAACTCCAACTTGAATAAAACTAATAGCCTGTTTGCCTCCGTAAACAAAGCGCCTAAAGAGTTAAATACGCATTTTTCGCTTCTCTTGTCTGCGCATATTTGCCCGCGATATAACACATCCGCAAATTAAAATATATACTATATACCACAACACAACTCGAGACCGTTGTTTTAGACTCTGCAAATAAGAACGCGCAGAAAATATAAAGATATTAAAAGATAGAGCCTTTGATGGCGCGCATAGCCGCAAATCGCGTTTATTGGCGAAAATTCATTTCGTACTTGTCGGCGAGTTGAATAGCTTCGTTAACTTGATCCGGAGTCAGCTTTTTGTTCAATTCTGAGATAATTTCATGCGCTTTACTTATCCCATATTTGAAACTTAGATAAAACCAAGCATACGCTTTCACATTATTTTTAGCCGTTCCCTTACCGTCATAATAGCAGATGCCCAAATTATATTGAGCCGCCGGTATACCTTCGGCGGCCGCTTTACTGTAGCATTTGAAGGCTTCTGCGATATTTTTGCCCACGCCGCTCCCGTTTTCGTAACACCATCCTAACATGCATACGGCTTCAGGTATTCCGTTTTCTCCGGCTTTTTTGTACCATTTAGCGGACTCGACAATATTCTTTTGAACACCGGTCCCATTTTGGTAACTTAGCGCTACATTATATTGAGCTTGGGGAAATCCCTGCTCTGCGGCTTTTTTCCACCATTTAAAAGCCTCTGCCAGATTCTCTTCAACTCCACTCCCATTTTTATAGCATGAGGCCAGATTATATTGAGCTAGCGCATGACCTTTTTCGGCCGATTCTTTATAATATTCAAATGCCGTATTTTTGTCCTCTTCAACTCCATAGCCAAACTTGTAACAAGTGCCGATATTGCATAGAGCCTCCGCGTAACCTTGTTCGGCGGATTTTTTATACCACTTAAATGCTTCGTCGTAATTTCTTTCGACGCCGCTGCCGGTTGCGTAACACATACCTAAATTATTTTGCGCTTGCTGTTCCCCTTGTTCTGCTGCCTTGCGATACCATTGGGCTGATTCGTATAGATCCCTCTCTACGCCATTGCCCAAGTCTAAACAAAGGCCAACGTGAAATTGGGCTTCCGCGTGCCCCTGCACTGCTGCTTTTTTGTACCATTTAAAAGCCTCTGCTGAATCCTTTTTAAGACCGATTCCGTGCTCATAACAAATTCCCAAATAAGTTTGTGCTTTTGGCTCTCCTTGCTCGGCGCTTTTCCTAATCCATTTGAACGCCTCTCTAATATCCTTTTTAGTCCCGACTCCACTTTTATAAGCAAAACCCAACTGGGTCTGAGCCTCCGCGTAACCTTGTTCGGCGGATTTTTTCCACCATTTGAAAGCCTCCTCTAGATTTTTCTCAACCCCCGCTCCATCATAGTAGCAAAGGCCCAAAGAATATTGCGATTTCACTCCTCCTTGTTCGGCTCCTTTTTTAAACCACTTGACGGCTTCAGTATTATTTCCCGTTAAATTATAATGGATTCCCAACTGAAATTGAGCCATCTCTAATCCTTGTTCGGCAGCCTTTTTTAGCCATTTAACGGCTTCAGTTGTATTCTTTTCTCCTTTATATAGCATTGCCAACTCAAACTGCGCATATGGGTTATTCTGTTCGGCAGATTTAAGGTACCATTCTTTAGCTTTCTTTAAATTTTTATGTATTACAGCCCCTTCCGCATATAATTGAGCCAATTTATATTGAGCGCGAAAATCACCCTGTTCAGCAGCCTTTCTAAACAATTTAATAGCCTCTTTTGTATTTTTTTCGACATCGGTTCCGTCCATGTAAAGCACTGCCAAAATGTATTGGGCACTAGCAAATCCTTGGTCCACGGCTTTTCTAAAAAATTTAAGCGCCTCTTTCATATTTTTTTCGACGCCGATTCCATCCATATAAAATACCCCCAAATTGCATTGAGCCTCAGCAATTCCCTGGTCGGCAGCTTTTTTATACCATTTAAACGCTTCCTCGTAGTTCTTTTCAATTCCGTTTCCACTATAATAACTGGACGCAAGACATAACTGAGCATCAACAAAGCCTTGTTCAGCAGCTTGTTTTAGCAATTTAAACGTTTCCTCGTTATTTTTTTCAACCCCGATTCCATTGAAATAATAAGTAGCAAGATTGAATTGAGCTTCTGCAATTCCTTGGTCGGCAGCTTTTTTATACCATTTAAACGCTTCCCCGCAATTCTTTTCAATTCCAATCCCATTGTAATAAAAATAAGCAAGATTCATCTGAGCTTCTGCAAACCCTTGTTCGGAGGCTTTTTTAAACCATTTGAACGCTTCCTCGTAATTCTTTTCAACCCCGTTTCCCTTATAATAACAAAAAGCAAGGGCATATTGGGATTGTGCTAATCCTTGTTCAGCTGATATTTTCCACAATTCAAAAGCCCGTTTGGGATCTTTTTCAATTTCCTTGCCAATAGAATAGCGTACAGCCAAATCATGCTGGGCTTCGGAATCGCCTTGTTCAGCTCTTTTCTTTAATTCAGATGTATCTATTGCGAATAATAGCGCATACGGCGCTAATAGACAAAATATTTGTAGTAATAGCTTTTTCATGTCTGATAATACGCAGTTAAAATGATGTTTTGTAATTTTCGGCAAGTCTTACAGCTTTTTTTATTTCGTCTGGAGTCAACTCTGACTCCAATATAGAAAAGTTTCTATGCGCCTCTTTGAATCCGCGTTCAAGGCTTAAATATATCCAGGCATATGCCTCAATTATATTTCTCTTGATGCCGTCTCCAATGTAGTAGCACATCCCAAGTTGGTATTGGGCGGTTGCATCTCCTTGTTCGGCCGCCTTGCGATACCATTTTACCGCCTCAGCGGGATTCTTTTTAACGCCGTCTCCGTATTGATAAGAATTCGCCAGATATAATTGGGCTGGAGCATAATTTTGTTCGGCGGCTTTCTTCCACCATTTTATTGCCTCAAAATAGCTTTTTTTCACTCCGCTTCCGGTTGCGTACAACATTCCTAAATTAAATTGGGATCTTGCAACTCCTCGGTCGGAGGCTTTTTTATACCATTTAAAAGCCTCTTTTAGATTTTTTTTAACGCCTAGTCCGATTTCATAACAGCAACCCAAATTATTTTGAGATTTTACGAATCCTTGCTCCGCAGACCTTTGGTACCATTCAAAAGCTTTGAAAAGATCTCTTTCTATTCGGTCGCCATTTTCATAGCAGTTTCCCAAATTGAATTGTGCTTCCGGTTCTCCCTGCTCCGCAGCTTTTTTTCACCATTTGAACGCCTCCTCGGGATTTCTCGCAACACCTTCTCCATATTTGTAACAAACTCCCAAATTATACTGGGATTGTATATCTCCTAACTCTGCCGCTTTCTTCCATAATTGGAAGGCCTTTGCATGATTTTTTTTACACCCTATACCGTCCAAATAACAAATAGCTAATTTAAATTGCGCTTTAATATCCCCACATTTTGCTTTTCGTTTTAAATCTGCCAGAGGAGTCGAATACTGGCGTTTAAAAAATGGAAATAAAGATAATATTTTGCTAATGAAGCCTAACATGGTTTTCAATAAATATTCATTATGTTAGAAAATTTTAATTTCATTTTTAGCGACCACTACAAAACTTATAGATGTATGGATTACTAATGGCCTCATGTTTCCCTTTCCCATAAAAAAGCCATTTCCTCTTTAACTAAATATTAAATATTCATATCCTGCAAATTTTCAAACAATTTTAAAGCTTGAAATAAATTTATGTCCCCCGATGCAATGTTTTAATGGTAGATTAAATAACATTTTACTCCTGAAAACCTATTTACATCGTTTTCCCTCCACTACAAAAAAATATAATTTCGCAATGAAAAAGAGCTTCGTTTGTTAATTAGCCGACAACCAAATTAACGCAAAGTAACCAGGCAGTGAAATCCAGTAAAAATAAATTAAATCAAGAATTTGTCGCATGAAATATAATAAATATTTTGCTGAAATTTAAAATCTCTGCTTGATCGGACATTGTAAAAAAATATTTATTTCTTTCAATATCATTGCGGCAATGTTAATTGTAATATTCCAGCATCCTATATGTGCTTATGAAATCCGTAAAAACACTTAACTATATTGCAATTCTGTTTGAAATTTTACTTTTGGTTGGATTTTGGATATATTTAGGCCGTTCAAATCCTGACGGGCTAATAATTCATAAGACCTGCACAACTCCGGATTCTTTTTTAAGCGTCAATAATCTGTTTTTCAAAGGAATTGAATGCTTTTTGGCTTATATAATATGTGCGTGCATCCTAATTCCTTTTAGGCAGGTTAAAAATTTTTTAAAAATATTTCCGATACTGGTTATTTTTGGACTGTATGTATTTAATACTCTGATTATTGGAATATTAAGTCTAAATGTTGAAAATATTTTTATCGAGATAATAACGGCAATTTTATTATTTTTCATACCAATAATTGCGATATATTTTATTCTTTGCATAATAATGTTACTCTCGCGCGAATCAAAAAAGTAGCGCAATATTCTATATTTACTAACTTTATCCAAGGCCAATACCGGCAACCGAATCTAATAAAATGTTTGTAAGAACAAATGGATGAGCGCTATATAAAAACGTAACTGTATTACTGTCTAAATAAAATGAGAATTTGTTTCCGGAAAATGCGATTGCAATGGTTTGCCATCCGCCGAGGAATTCATTTATCATTAAATTAAACCGACCACAAACTAGAATATTATTCGTATAAATGTAAAATGACAATATATTGGGCTTATATTCTATGTTCTGTTGTAAATATTTAGCGAAGCTTCCATATAACTCGTACGGATTTACATATTAATTTTCAATATGATGCTAATTTTACACTCATAAAAATTCGTGCACAAAAAAAAGATTGCAGTAAACAGAAAATTCGCTGCTAACCGCATAACAATAAGAGAGCAAAACTTTTATCTATTACAAATAGTATCCTAACTTCTTTTAGCGACCTTAAGATAAAAGAAGCGCCCGCATGCCATTTCCATGGCTAACGGGCGCTCTTTATTTGTATATTTGGCCAGAAAATCTTCTACCTATTCCATCCCATACATCTCTTTACATATAATAGCTAAATACAGTATGTACTTTCTTAGATTATTTTTATCTTTATTTGATATCTTTTTACTATTTAATCCGGGCAAGTCAAGAATAATTTGTAATATTTTTTCATTTATTTTATTTTTTCAAATTTCACGGTGTGCTGCCACCCGTTCCCGTCGCACAAATCTAGGTATTCGTCAACTACGCTAAAATCTTCGTTTATCTCCCATTTTAAATATACATCACGGCGCTTTGAAGCAAGATATTTTTCGCCGTCTTCACCTATTTGTTCTTTGTTATAACGAATGAAACTCTTAAAATAATATTCGTTGCCTTCTTTTTTTATATATTTAGAATAAAATTTATCCCTAAATATATTATAGATATCTTTCTCCTTATTATCCCGAATATACATATATGTCGGAATATACATTATATTTCCGGTTTTATCGGCAAGACCTAAACCATCTATATTGAATTTCAACAGCAAATTTGGCACTTTTACTTTAGCATTTGCAATTACTTGCCCTGGAAATTGTTTTATGTATGGGGAAACAAATGGACATGTAAAATAAGCTTTGGGCAGCAATTCAGTTTCTGCGGATATTTCAGTGTCGGCAACAAATAACACTGCCGTGCCGTTTAGGTTTACCGCTTTTAACTCGGCGCTCTCGTCGCTTTGCATATTGCTGTATTTCCATCTGCCCTCAAAATTCTTCACCAAATACGACAATGTCTCCAACTTCTCCTTGCAACTATAATAATATGAGTCTTTGGGCAATTTTGCATAATATTCCAACAACTCATCCTGGCTCTTTATAAACGAAAGATTAAACCGGTCTGAAAATATTCTTTGCAAGTCGTGCTTAGTGTCCGCCTTTACCTCGTCTTCATTCAATCTTGTAAAGATTGTCGTTATTATTTTATCTGGATAACCGTCGCTTTCTTTTGCGTTGAATTGCCAAATTATCTTATCTTTTTCTATGGAAAGACGAATGCAATTCCTATCTAATTTATCAGACACAAAATCTTTTATATAAGAATTAAAGGAAGAAAATTCATGTAAATCTACATACCCATAAATAGTATTGCCGGAACATTTTGATATGGAAACATAGTCTTTACTCGTTTCATAAATTGAATCAATGCCCCTTTTTAAATATATTGAATATTCTTTTATGTATATTGTATAAAATGAATTTGAACATTTATATTCGTTGTGCAGATGAAACCTTTGGCTGTCATTTGCATAGTAATTTTCAATTAACAAATTACTTCCTGCCATGTAACGGTGCACTATGGATGTATATATAGAATCTTTATCGCGAGCCTCCCACCACCCAAGAATCTTAAACATGCTTGAATCTTTTGGAAAATCCGACTGCGCGTGAGCATATATCACAGATATTATTAATACTAAAATTCTTATTGCTTTCTTCATCTTACGTTATCTTTTAATTACAATTGCGCGTATACGTTTCCATATCAGACTTTTCTGGTTCTTTGTTATTTAAAACTATATTTCTTCCTAATATATTGGAAGTATCTAAGGGTTTTCCAGTATTATTTATTTTTTCAAACTCTTCCATGTTTTTTGCTGTTGATATAAATGGATGTTCATTTTCTACTTGAGATTTTGCATAACTTGTAATTCCAACAAGATTCTCTGCTACGTTTAATGGTATTTTCCGAGAGTTCTCAATTACGCTATCAGCACAGGTTACATTACTTTTTTTGCTTCACTTGGAATCTTGCCTTCATATATATCGCGAATTAAATACTCCAGTGCATAAAAGCTAAAGGAGTTAGACAAGCGGCTTAAGAAAACCAACAATATCTAAAAACATCTACTGCCAGTTATGCACTGGCGTTTTGAAAAAAGGTATTAAAAAACGTTTCTATTTTTATTGAACTTATATTATATTTACTTATTTTGCAATTTGCTATATTTATGTAGTACGCAAAATCTTTTAATGAAGCTATCCAGCTCTTTTTCTAGGTCTTCCATAAAGTTTTGATCATATGAAAATCCCTCCTCGTCAATTTCTAAGATAACTGATACTTCAATTCTTATATCTTCTAAACATAAATAAATTTCTTGTTGCGATTCCAATTCTGACATTCTTGACCAAGGTATCTTGCGAAGTATGTTCAAATCTATTTTTTTGTTCTTTTCAAATTCAAGTAAAATGGAATTAAATATATCAATAAAAACATCTAATGCAGGATAATATTGCGATAAATACAATTCATCTATAAATTCTCTAAAAATTTCGAATATACTATTATCTACATTTAAGGAATTTTCTCTTAATAAATTATAAGACAAATAAAAAATATTATTTCCTATTTCCTTTATTTTTGGATTGTCGCATGAATTAAGGTTTGATAAAAAATTATCTGAGCTAAGTATACTTAAATCAGCTTTCTTTATTAAATGGTTGTTTACTATACTTTCTGTTATAGGAAATATAACATTTGAAATATAATAATATGAATTATTTAATAGCTCCATGTTCTTTTTGTGATGGATTTATAGTTTTTTTACCAGTCCATGCATCTGGAAAATTTCTTTCACTACCATATTTTCCAACATGTTCCGTATGTTTATGTATTATTTTTTCGTCTTTAAAAACAGTATGTGTTTTTGATATTGAATCTTTCGTTTTTATATTATATTCTTTTTTAAATTTAGATATTTCCCCATCTCTTCCTTTTTCCGCCTGATATTTCGTTTTTATAATAATATCCTGATTTTCTGAAGAAATTTTTATTTCTTTTTTGGGTGAATTTTTTTACGTTTGCTTTATCAGAAACCTTGGCGGTAGTTTTTGCTTCTTTTTTTACGGCAGTTTTAGCTGTTGTTTGGGCAACTTCTTTTACAGCAGCTTTTGATAAACTCGCCCCCGCAACAGCCGTAACGAGATCTACAGCGACACCAGCTCTTTGGCTCCATTCTTTTTGTTGTTCTTCAGTACCAGGATTTGTAGAAAATGCGGTATATCCTACCCATCCCCATGCTTGTATACCTGATATATCATTTCCCGCTAATCCGTCTGGGTCGAATCTGCCCCAGGGGTTGTTGGAACAATATATGTAGCAATTTAGGCCGTCTACGTATTCTAGCGGATCGGGAGACATAAAACGCATTAACGCCTTATTGCGGTAGCGGTGCCCGTCCAGTATCAATTCGCCGTCGTCCACTTTTGTGTTTGCCCGGTGTTTATCGCTTGGCAACGTTCCAAAACCTTCGTATTCGCCGTATGCGGTGTACCATAACTCTGAAAGAACATTTCCTGCGGAGCCGGTTGTCATTATTACGTCGCCGCGCAGGTTGTAATGCTTGTAGTTAATACTGTTGTCTGCCAAATCGCAAGCGTAATTTATGCCGCCTACTCCGCCGCCCATATCGGGGCCGCGATAGTATAAGATATTACCTGAAATAGAGATATTTCCGGAATTTTCCGAATACTCGTATTCAATCACAGAAGTACCGCCACTATAAGTATACTCTCTATAATATTCAGCAAAAAATGGTGATTCGGAAATTCTTCTACCTCGATAATCATAATAGTATCGTTGCGTTATATTGGAATTGTCATTTGTATAAAAAGATACTAAATGAAAGAATCCGTTAAAACTATAACCTGCTACATTTTCACCATCTTTTTTTACTATATTTAAACATCCTTTTTCATTATAAGTATATGTATATGTGTGCATTGCTTCATTATTTGAATCATAGCTACTCATGGATATAAGTTGATTCAAACTATTATAAACATATTCCGTTCTCTCGGAAATAAGATCATAAGTTTTTACCACCTCTACGATATTATTTGCGCAATCGTAGGTATATGTGTTTACCAAGGAAGAATTGGGAGTTGACGACTCAATGCGAGTTTCGTTGGAAAGCCTGTCAAAAGCGTCGTATTGATTGGAAATTTCAAGGCGCCGCGACTGGCTTTCTTGGACAAGTTCGACTACATTGCCTACGGCGTCGTAGGAATATGTGTTTGTCTGCAAAACTGCGCCGTCTTTTTTGGCTACAATGGAAGTAACGCGGTTAAAGGTGTCGTACTGGCGCAAAATTTCAACACCGTTGGGATACGTTTGCTTTACGACATTGCCGTTTAAATCGTACCGATAGGTTGTTATGCGCGCATCTCCATCTGTTATGGATATTACGCGATTATTCGTATCATACAGAAATCTTTGGCGATGCGTACAATCAATACTAAATGGATAAATGCTGTTTTCGTTAAACTCATAACCGTATTCGGCAAGCATGCGATTACCGTTTAAGTCGTATTGATAGCGGTGCTCAAAGCCGTTGCTGGTCTCGCTGGTAAGCCTGCCGTTGGAATCGTATTCGTTCCATACGTCTTGGCAATGTACAACGCGACCAAGGGCATCGTATGTATAATTATATATATATTCAACTTGGTAGACTTGATCCGTCATTCCAATTTCATCGGCACATATAAGCCTGTTTCTATTGTCGTAATCGTAGCTTACGCCTATGTCCTGCACCAAATTGAGAGCGTCGTAAGCATAGGGGCGCGAACGCTGGGCGTCGCCGCCGACACCGTAGCTTGCAAGAGTCAGGCGGTTAAGGCCGTCGTAAGTGCATTCGGTGCGGTTGCCTTCGCCGTCAACGCGCGCGGTAACATTGCCCTCGCCGTCGTACTCGGCAGTCTCGGTAATGGAAACCGATTCGCCGTAATTGCGCGTAACGGACACGGGCTTGTTCAAGTAATTGTATACGGTATGGGTTACCCTGCCCGCCTTGTCGGTGAAATCGGTGAGATTGCCGTTGGCGTCGTATGAATTAAGCTCCTGAAGGTCTCCCGCAGGAACCGCATTCTTGTACACGACGCGCACCGGACGGTTCATATAGTCGTAAAAATATTCAATTTCATTGCCGTTGGGGTCGGTCTTTCTGGCAACATTGCCAAACAGGTCGTAGGCGGTCGATTTTGTCGGGCGGCGGTAAACTACGGAGCCGTTTTCCTCAAACGACATTGCGGGAGCGATTTCGTAAACCAAACGGTTCATGCCGTCGTAAACATAGTCGTATCCGAACCCGTTGGGGCTTATCTTGCGCACTACATTGCCGCGGCCGTCGCAGATATAGCGCTCTATCGGATTTACATGAGTTCCGCCGCCGTAAACATCGACCGCAGGAAACTTCTTGGACAAAATATGCCCCATGGCGTCGTAAGAGTATTCCACGGTATTGCCAAGCTCGTCAGTCTCCGACAAAACAAGCGAAGCGGAAGTATATGCGGCGCTTTTATAATTGCCGTCGGCGTACGTGGTTTTTGTCAAGTTGCGCATAGGATCGTACTCGAAAAGCGTGGTATTGCCGTTTGAGTCCGTCTCGGAAACCTTATTGCCTACATTGTCGTAGGTACAGGTAGTGGTGCGCTTAAGAGATGGGCTTTTAGAGTATTCGACTTGCGTTTTTGTAAGACGGTACAGGGCGTCGTATTCAAAAATGGTTTCAAAGCCGTTTGAGTCTATTGTCTTTGTGGGCTTAAAGCCGTCGCTGGAAAATATGCTGGAACCACAATTCTGCCCGTAGAAAAGCTGAGTCTGCACATAGTCGCCGCTGTCGGAACCCGCGGTTTTGTAGAGCTTCTTGGAAACGGGGCGCCCAATGCAGTCGTAAGAGTACGTAGTCCAGAATCCGTTGGCGTCAATGGAGGCTATTATATTGTTGCAGCCGTCATATGCGCTTGATGTAACAGTGTATTCGTCGCCGGATAATGGAGATATTTTAGTCTGTACCAGGTTGTCGCGGCAATCGTAAGAGTATTCGCGCAAAACCTCGAAATTTAACGTCTCTGAAATCTTGCGCCCGCGCGCGTCATAAGCATACGAGATATGGGACCCGTCGGGGAAGATTTTTCAGCCAGCCGGTTTGCACAGTCGCAAACCCACGCGAAAGTCGCGCCGTCGGAATCGCTCTGCAGAATTTTTCTGCCGTTTAAATTGTATGCATACTCAACCGTGTATTCGCCGCTTGCATTATGCCGTATTTCTTTCGATACGCGCCCGAAAGCGTCCGCCTGATATTCTGTAACAATATCCGCGCCGTCCTCAAGCGTCTCCTTGGTAATAAACGATTTGAACGCGGCGTTTGAATATTCGTACGTGGTCTTTTTTACAATGTTGTTTGAAGAATCGTAGAGAATTTCAGCCGTGCGCCTGCCCAAATTGTCGACAGTCCATTCGGTCTTATTGCCGAGCTCGTCGGTGGTCGACGACATTATGCGGTAATGCGGAGAATACGCAAACGTGCGAGCACCGCCCAAAGCATTCGTCTGCTTTGTGGCTTCTGGATATTTCGGGCGGCCATAGGCGCTTGAAATATTCCACATCGCGCTGTAACTGTAGGGAAGCTCCGCGTTGGAAAGAATGTCGTCGATTATACTGTCGGCGTATTCAAACTGGGTAACGTTGCCGTTTATGTCGGTTGCCTTCTTTAACGCCATTCCGGCGTTTATATCGAACTCGTAAATTTCCGAAGCAACAGCAACAGACGGATTTTCTCCGTCGAAATACTCTATGCGCATTTTCGGATAATATACGATCAAAGGAGAATCAAAGTAATTTCCCGCGCCGGAACCGTAATTGTCGCTGAACGACTCCAATTTTTGCCCGTCTATCTCGCCAAATTCCGACCCTGGACGGTTGTCAAACCACGTGTAGGCGACAAAATTGCCCTCTGTGTCGCGAATGCGAATTTTACGGCTGGAACGCTGGGTCTCCAATATGCTGGGCATGTATCTATTCTGATAGTTGGGTCTCGTCCTTAAATAAACCGACGAATCCTCTATAAATTCCGAATACTTGCCGTCGGCGAATGTTATGCGCGAAATCTTGCGCGGCCCGCCTGAAGGCGCATAGTAAAAACCGTTTAGGTTTGAAAGCACCCCCGACTTTGCTTCCGGATCGTCAACAGACGTCGGGAACGGTTCATAAGAAAAAGTTACGGTGTTATCCAAATTATTGTCAATAGAAACCAAATCTATATGAATGTGGTTGTAGTCGTATCTAGCGGCACTGGGGTTGTACAACCCTATAAATTCACGTTCATGCGAAATTTGATAATCATAGTTCGTAAGCGAAATATCGGTGTCGTCCTTTGTTACGCGCACAGTTGTTAAAGCTTGGCATGTGGTGGAATGCACGTAAGACGACAACTCGCTTTCCATTGGCGTCTCACTCTCGGAATCTATAAATACAACCGACGAATAATCGTATATTACAGACTCCCCGTTGGGAAGACTCACGGCGTAAATTTTACCATAGTTATCAGTACTTATCTGCATCGTCAAAGTACTTCCGCTCAATGGAACATACTTTATTTCACTGGGAATAAGAACAGGATCGCCATACATCCTATTGTATTCATATTCCAATTTATTTCCGAATCTGTCCTCAACCTCTTCTACCCTGTAAAAAGTAGCATCGTATGTCTGGCTGTCATTGGCAAAAGCACGGTTTAAATGCAACCCGTTAAAAGCAATAGTCTTAGAATATGTTACCTTTGTACCGTACCGCTTCTTAAAAACAATGGTTTCCAAATCTTCGGAAATTTCCAAAGTGTTTAAAAACGCCTGTACGTCGGCTTTATTGGAAGGCATGGGATAAGCCTTGGAAATGCTGTTTCCGGAATAAACTATTCCAAAAACATAAGGTATCCCGTTTTCATCGTAAACGGTTATCGTATCAGGAGATGTTTTGTTTCCGGCGGACACGATTTCCATTTTCGCGTACGGACATAAATTCGTAGACCAATTCTCTCCGAACGGCTCCGTTATGCTTTCCGCAGGGCGAAATCCGCTGACGATAGTCCAAGAAGCCGATTTGTAGTTGCGGCGCACAGAAAGGGACAAATCTGTGTTGGATAGCGGAACATACGCGTCTATTACGTCATGGCGCAGGCTTTGAGTAAACGCATCCACATACGACTCAACCTGGATAAAATCCGATTCCGGATCCATCTGGGGTTTTTCATCGGCAACCGGCCTTCCGTTAAATGCAACCTTGCGATATTTTTGGGAGGAAAATTCCGTTATATTGACGTCAAACCCGCCGTCAGCAACCCCCGCTTCCAAATTAAAAGTATTGGTCAAGCTTCCACTCCAGGCGCCATCTTTGGTATAGTTGTTTTTTAACGTCAATACGCCGGTGCCGGTACCGCTAGTCGGCGGAGTAACTAAAAGTATGCTGCCGGTCAATTCTACTGAAAATCCTCCGCTGGCATAAGCCTCGGTACAATTTTCCACTATTAGCTGCCGCGGAAAAGAAACCTTTATTTTGGCAGATTGGCATTCATCAACCGTTATGTTAGCAATCCATGGAGAATAATAAATATATAAATCTTTATATGTTCCCGTTGAAGTAGTGCCTAAATAAAGATGGGTATGGCAGTTAAACCCGTCCCCTCTTAATCCGCTTTTTAAAACAGGAATAAAAGTATTATAATTTGCGGTTATCGTTTTTTTGTAACCGATCAAAACGGGTCCCGTCGGACCTTGATAGTCATAGTCGGGATCCAACGGACTATACCAATCTTCCTCCACATTTATGCGCGTCGGGTACATTCCATACCCGACTATAATATGCGGCCCCATTTCGGCGGTATAGCTATAAGTGCGCTCCTCAAAAGTCTCGTTGTCGGAGTATGTTTCTTCTATGTCATATCCATACACTGAAGTTCTTGGGAAAAGATTGTTTGCAAAACTTCCAATTGTGTCATACTCCCCGATTTGCACGCCGTCATTTATGTAACGGTCTAAATCCACTGAGTAATAAATATAAAATGAATCTTCATAATTTAATGCAGAGGATGCATAATTTGTTATGGTGAATGCGCATTTTGATTTTGGGCATCATCCAAGTACGCTACAACCATAGCGTAATTGTTGTTTAAGGACAGAGAAGCGGTTATGCTTGCCGACCCGTCCACGCCGCTAAAAGCGGACGACGAACTTAGAGATACGGAATTTGGATCCGGGGAGTAAAATTTTACCGCCGCATTTCTTATTGCGTTTCCTCTTGCGTCTCTAACCCGGACTTTCACCTGTGCCGACTCTCCGGTGATGTACGTGGAACCTACGGGCTCTAAAATCAGAGGACAAATATTGTCCAATTCCTGGCTATATTCCCCGCCGAAATTCTCGTACCAATTAGCATCGATTCCGTCGTACGAAAATTCAGCATCTCCCAGAACATCCCAGGAAAACAAATACTTTAATTGTCCCACAAGGGCGGCCTTGTAATTTTCTGCAATTTCCTCCGCTGTCGGATTTGCAGAAGCTGCGGGCCACGGGTATTTGTTTGAAGAAGAATCGGAACCACCGCTTATAAGTTCCATTCCATTAGGATATTTAATTTTATCAGTGCCAAGTTCAAAAAGCCTGTCGTAAAACTTTTTTGCCACATATTTGAGTTGTCCGACATTTGCGGCCTTGTAGTTTTCGTCCGGAGATGAGGAATTGAACTCGGCAAACGAGCCCACCATTTCCGAAATTTCCTGTCCCGCCCCTCCGGATTCCGAAAGCTTTGAATCTAAAACTTCCGCCGCGCGCTTTGATATGTACTTTAATTGTCCGACATTCGCCGCGCTGTAATTTTCCTGGGCGTTGGAAGGGCTATTGCTTATTCACTTTTCTATCCACCACGACGGCTCTTCGGCAAATCCCGCGGTTGCAAAGATGCAAACAGCAACAGAGAATGCCCCACCCAAACAATTGCGAAACAGTTTCATGACGCGTAGCAGAATGTTTTAATCCGAATCTTACTGTCCGAATTCCCCCATTGGGATTCCGCCTGCCGGAGTTGAAATCTTTACCGATGCAGCCTCCAAAATTCCCTTCACCTTTGCATCCCCGTTTTTGAGAACCACAAATGCGTTTGAACGGTCTTCCGTCCCCGTTCCGTTGCCCACTACAAATATCGGGTCTTGCGGCCTCCATGTATAAAAATCAGTTGACGAATTTGAAGATGAAACAATAGACGGATCGTTCCACTGTCCGACAGTAAATTGCGAAACGCTGTTTGATACCACGTACTTGCCCATCGCCACGGCATAATAAGCCGCCGTTTCGGCATTTTTACCGAAAGCCAAAGAAACGTTTGCGTTTGCGCTGCAATATTCCCCCAAAGAAAAGGACTGCGCGTAACTGGCTGTATTTCCCAATCCCAGGGCCAATGAATTTTGCGCGTTTACCGTATTGCCGGCTCCCAATGCAAAAGCGTATTCATTTGTTGTGTTTACGGAGTTTCCGCCCCCGAAAATTAATCCTCTTGACAGTGCGCCAAAAGAATTGTCCGCACCCGCCAAGAATTTAGGGCGCGGCGATTGCGACATATAAATCATATCGGATATGTTTAGCGAAGAAACTGTGGCATCCCCGGATACATAAAGGTTCCCCTCTTCCTGTGTGGTAGTCGGATCGTTTGTGATATAGACATTCGACTGGTATGTTATAGAACTTTCCGCGCGAAGCGCGCATGAGAAAATTCCGCAAGACAAAAATAAGACGCAAATTTCTTTTTTCATACAACTACCTTTTGCTTATTCCTTTGATTTTTACATTTCCTGAGGCCCTAAAAATTATGTTTCTGCCTGCGGCGCTTATTTTTTCGGCTTTAAATTCCGAATTGTTTTCCTGGAGCACGATTTCCCCCGCGCCCGAATCCACGGCCGAAGAAATCGTAGCTTTGGGAGAATCCGCTGAACCCGGATTTGAATCGTCTCCGGTATCTGCGTTTACGAATATTTCCCCAAAAGCCTGCTGGAATTTTTCCGCCGCAGGAGCGGTTTCAAAAGAAGGTTTCTTGCGTTCTTCATGCAAGTCTCCCGGCTTTTTTGAAGGCGCCATTACATTTTCTCCGTCCACAAAGGCATATCCCCTGGCCTTTGGAAGAAACCCGGCCTTTATTCCGTCTATCCCGCCCCCGGGAGAAGCTTCTTTGGGCAATATTTTTAGGTTAATTATTTCGGCCCAAATTTCTCTTTGCAGAGATTCGACCTCTAGAACACGGGCGTTTTTAATATCCGCGGCTCCAACTTGAAATTCAAAACTGGCCGGGTTTTCTTTAGGCTCCAAATCTCCTATCTTCACCCTGGAATCCCCTCCCAAGAAGATTTTAAATTTTGGTGGATGCCCCAAAGAAGAATCCTCAAAGGAGATCTCTCCCGTTACGATATAGGCGGCCGACGGTTTTTCCGCAACCGGGAGTTCCGCGGCAAATTGGCAAGCTCCGTCTTCCGCAAAGGCACTTCCCAAAAGTATTATCGGCAATATTATTGGAATTATTTTGTACGATTTCATCAATTTAGAATGCTAAATTTTAAACTATTCAACACAAATACAAAACGTCGAATAATTTATTTTACCATTCAATAATTGATTAAATTTGTTGAGTCAACAAAAAATAATAAAACTCGAATTAATACATAATTATTACATCCAATTTAATAATTAATAATTTTAAACAGATATTTTTGAGTCTATAATAATAGTTACCGGGCCGTCGTTGACAAGACTGACATCCATCATCGCCCCGAAGACACCGCGCGGAACTTTTTTGCCGAGTTCAACCTCCAAACATTCGCAAAATTTTTCGTATAGAGGAACTGATATTTCAGGATGCGCCGAACGATTGAACGACGGCCTGTTTCCCTTGCGAATGTCCCCGTACAGAGTGAACTGGCTCACAACTAAAGCGTCCCCTCCAACGTCTTTCAGGCTCAGATTCATCTTTCCGGCGGAATCCTCAAATACTCTCAACGCCGCGGTTTTCGCCGCCAGCCATTTTGCGTCGTCTTCCGAATCGGAATTCTCGACGGCTACAAGGACTAAAAGCCCTTTGCCTATTTCTCCGCTTCGATATGGAGCCGATACATCGACAATGTCAACCGACGCATTTTTTACTCTTTGCACCACAACTCTCATTTTTATATAAGCGAAATTTCCACCCAAAAGGATTTTTGCGACCTTGGCTCCACAAAATGTTTTGGCGAGGATGCCGAATTTGGCGGGCTCATCCACGGCTCGACGCAATAGTACGGCTCGGTTTCAGATTTTGACCAAGTAACGAAACAATTTCCAACATCCGGCTTTCCCCCTCCGCCGAATTTTACGGAGACATCCTCCTCTCCGTTTTTGGGCCCGAATTTTATCGTCCCGGTTTTTAAATTTGTGTGGATACGGTTATAGATTTCGGGATCTGCAAAACAATTTTTTTCGACCCCGACTGGAACAAAAGAGCCGTCGTCGAGTATATTGCAGGCTTTTTTTGCGTCGTGCAGGATGCGGTAATCCTTGCGCCCTGCTCCGGCATTCCAAGGGAGAATAAAATACGGATGAAGGCCGGCTCCCCATGGAATTTTTACTGAACCATTGTTTACTAGATTCAGCTCGCACGAAAAGGATAGGTCCGAAAACCTGTATTTTACAAAAAAATCATACGAATACGGATAAGCCACGGAAGCCTCGGCTGACGGAAGAAAACGCGCCGTAAAACCGTTGTCGTAAGCCTGAACCAATTCAAATTTTCCGTCGATGGCGTACCCATGCATTTTCATCGGCAATATTTGTCCATCGGGAGATTTCCAAAAACCTTTTCTGCCCTCGGCGAAATTCGCGCCGCAAAAAGGGAAAAGGATGGGATTGCCGCCCATAACTTCGCCAAACTTCTCGCCCGTATATGGGGCGTTTTCCGGCCAATAAATTATGTCGCGCGTCATTCCGTCTGCCATAGAAATATACCAATTCATTAGGCGCGCCCCTTCGGCGGGATTCGCCAAAAAGGAAGAAGGCCCCACTTTCCATTTGTACAATTTTGCCCCGTTAACTTCGACTATTTCCATGGGCACGATATTGAAAGCTCCCCGCGAAAAATTCAACCATTAAAAGAATTTCCTTGAGAAAAGAAGCCGAACAAAGATTATCGTGAAAATGAATCTCGTAGAGATATTTTTCATAGCAGTTGCGCTGTCGATGGACGCATTTGCCGTATCGATAGCTTGCGGTATTGCCGCTCCGCGCATACCCGCAAGAAACTGCGTTATAGTGGGATTGTTTTTTGGAGGATTCCAGGCGCTTATGCCTATCGCGGGATGGAACCTGAGCGAAATCGCATATTCGCAAATCGAAGCCTTCGACCATTGGGTTGCATTTTTTATGCTCGCGGCAGTCGGCGCAAAGATGATATGGGACTCGCGCAATAGCGGCAAGACATGCGAATGCAGCCAGACAAAAACGTGTTTCGTTCAACCTTTAAACTATAAAATGCTCTTTTTGCTGGCGGTTGCCACGAGCATCGACGCATTGGCGGTAGGAGTTTCGCTTTACTGCATGAAGCAGCCCGTTATGTTGCCGGCGCTTATTATAGGTATTGTGGCTTTTATTTTTACTATTCTAGGATTAAAATTCGGCGAAAAAATCGGAGAAGGACGGGAAGGCAGCTTTGAGCTTATCGGAGGAATGGTTCTATTGGCAATCGGAGTGAAAATTCTCGTTGCGGGATAGAGGCGAAAAACATTTTTGAATGTCGCCTACAAATCTTTTTTTACGTTCATGCCGGAACGCGGATGCCCGATTTTATATTGCCGTAATATATCGTCTTGCAAAAGATTTGTATATATTTGGGTCGTCGACAAATCAGAATGTCCCAACATTTCCTTTATCGACAAAATATTCGCTCCGTTGCGCAGCAAATGGGTGGCGAAGGAATGCCGCAACATATGAGGTTTTACATGCCCTATTCCTATTTTTTCGGCGTACTTTCCAATATTGAACCAAAAAGTCTTGCGCGAAAGTTTTGCGCCGCGGCGCGTAAGAAAAAGTTCCGCCGGATTCGATTTCTTGAGAAATACGCTTCGAATTTTTTTGTATTCCAAAATCGCGTTTAGAGACACTTCCCCCAAAGGCACGAGGCGCGTTTTGCCGCCCTTGCCGGTTACGCGCATAATGCGGCTTTGAATGTCCAAGTCGCTTTCCTTGACACCGCAAAGTTCTGAAACGCGCAGTCCGCTGCCGTACATAAGCTCCAACATCGCCCTGTCGCGTATGCCTTCAGGCTCTGTTTGAGACGGCGCCGAGAGAAGCGCGTCGACCTGTTCTGCCGTCAAGACTTCGGGAATATTTCTGCGCAGTTTGGGGCGCGCTATCATGTCGCTGAGATTTTTCTCCCATATACCTTCGTCAACCAGAAACAGTCCGAGAGAATGCACGGCGCTTATTTTGCGCGACTGCGTAGTAGACTTTGTAGACTTGCATACGTCACCAAGCCACATTGCGATTGTGTCCGCATCGACATCCGCCAAAGACTGCGCGCCGCGTTCGGCCGCGAACTCGCAAAATTGACCGACATCCCCAAGATACGATTCAAGCGTGTTTTTAGCGCGGCCAAGCTCTATTTTTAAGTGGATGGCGTAATCCTCGAGCATATCCGAAATTCTCGAGGGAAGAGGCTTTTTTTTCTTGAGAGGCCGCATTGGCGCTATTTTTCCTGTGCCGACATCAGGTTTTTTACTGCCTTTGCCGCGGTAATTTCCGAACGGGAAATTAAGCCGGTATAATGGTCTATCATTTCCTGCACGCCGTATTTGTGGTAGAATCTCCTCAGGACCTCCTGCTCTAGAAGGGACTTAAACCATTCGATTTTCTGTGCCGCCCTGCGCTTCTCAAAAAATCCGTCTGCGGAAAGTTTTATCCTGAAATCCTCCAATAATTTCCAAGCCTCCTTGACGCCCATTCCGGTCTGCGCCGAACAAACTTCGCAAAACGGATGCCAATTCGGGGTGGGGCTGTTGAGATAGTGGAGAACTCCAGCCAACTCCGCCTTTTTCATCATTGAGCGTTCCACCATATTTCCGTCGCATTTATTTACGAGAATTCCGTCGGCAAGCTCAATGACGCCTTTCTTTATGCCCTGCAAATCGTCTCCCTGCGCCGCCAACTGGATGAGCAGAAAAAAGTCGGTCATAGAGCGCACTGTAACCTCGCTTTGCCCGACTCCCACGGTTTCCACAAGTATTACGCCGTATCCCGCAGCCTCGCACAATACCATTGTTTCGCGGCTTTTGCGCGCGACGCCGCCAAGCATACCGCCAGACGGAGACGGGCGTATAAAAGCATTATCGCAGCGCGAGAGGTTTTCCATTCTGGTTTTGTCTCCCAGAACGCTTCCGCCAGTTATTGTACTTGAGGGATCGACCGCCAGCACTGCGACTTTCTTCGAAAATTCGCGGCAGAGCATCGTTCCAAAAGTCTCTATGAAAGACGACTTCCCCGCTCCCGGAACCCCCGTTATTCCTATGCGGTACGCCTTGCCTGCATATGGAAGAAGCTCAGAAATCAGCTGCTGGGCAAGGTCAAAATGAGCTTCTGCATTGCTTTCTATTAGTGTTATTGCGCGGGCAAGAATTGTCTTATTGCCCTCCAAGACCCCGTCTTTATAATCCTGCAGGGAAAGCTGGCGCCGCTTGGGGCGCGGACGGGTTGAAATTGTGTCGTCGTGCGTTTTGTCCTTTCGGATAGAGACGCCCGACATTACGGAGGTAGTAAAAAACTTTTTGTCCGCATTTTGGGGATACCACTCCGGATTTCTCAAATTATCACTCATCTTTTTCGTCCTTTTCTTCAAGTTCCAATATATCGCCGCTGGATTTTGCGCCAAGGCGCTTTGCTGTTCCCAACACGCTTTTTGAGCCTTGCGACAATGTCAAAGTTGCGGATTCGTATTCCTTTTCCAATTGGGATATGCGCTCTCCGATTTTTCTAAATTTTTCCATAAAAAGGGATACGCGGCGGTATAAGAGGTCGCCTATTGCAGCAATTTCGCGAGTGTTTTTTGCAAGGGCGTCGTTGCGCAGGCTTATTTCGGCAAATTTCAGCACCGCCATCACAGAAACCGGCCCTACTATTAAAACGTTGGATTCGTATGCGTCGAACGCTATTTTTGCGTCCTCGCGCATTATCAGGTCGTATGCGGGTTCTATTGGCATAAACATCATTTTGAAGCCGCAATTTGCGTCCGGAAGATTGTTGTATTTGCCGGCGAATTCCGCCAAGTGGGCGCGCACGGATTTTTTGAATTTTTCAAGCGACGCCCTGCGCGCCGCGGCGTCTTCGGCGGAACAATAGTCAGCGTAATCCACAAGCGAAAGCTTTGAATCCACGACTATCGAGCGGGAATTTGGAAGGTCTATCACAAAATCCGGAACAAGCCTTTTTCCCTCTCCATCAGAATCCGCATACGACTGTTGGGCGCGGAAATGCACGCCCTCTTTAAAGCCGCAATCTTCCAGAATTTTCTGCAAAACAGTTTCGCCCCAATTTCCCGCAATCTTGTTATTTGAGCGCAGCGCGCGCGTCAGTTTCGCGGCTTCGTCGCCCAGGCGAGCATTCATCTTCAAAAGGTTTTCGATTTGCGCTGCCATGCCGGCATAGTTCTTTACCGATTCCAAATTTAGCAAGTCTACCCTTTCACGAAAATCCTTTATGTTGTTTTTGAGCGGGTTGAGAATGAGGGAAAGCTGCTCGATGTTTGCCTCCGACATCTTTTGGCGCGAACTTTCAAGAAGGCGGTTTGACAAATTTTCAAAATCTGCCGCCATTTTATCGCGCAATTCCTTTTCTTCGGCAGCCCTAGACTCTATCCGCTCGGCAAGGGCAGAAATTTTTTCAGAAGCCGCCGACAAGCTTTTCTCAGCCTCCGTTTTCTCCTCGAGGGTTTTATTCAATTCCGCCTTGAGAGAATCGGCAAGCGCGCGCGCGGCGTCCCTTTGGGCGGAAACTGCGGCAAAGCCGGAGGATAGCTCCACAACCTTTTCGCGCGCGGATGCCGCCTCTGAATTGCACTCGGCGATTATTTTGCGCTCGCGCGAAGACATCGCGGCAAAAGAGAGAAACCATCCCGCCGCACATACTGCGCAGAGAATTACCGCGGCGACGGCGATTGTCAAGTTAAAGTCCATACCTAATCAGATTCATCCTCCTCAAGCTCAGACAAGTCGTCGCCGAAAGACGATACTTCCGACTCCGGAGCGGTCTTCCCAACGCTTTCGCTTTCGTCTACTATGCCGTCTGCGACGAGAACGGCGGGTTTTGCCCTAAATTGTGATTCCAGAAGCTCCAAAAGACGGGCTGGAATTTTCTCCAAAGCTTCGCGAAATTCCTGCGTTGAAGCTTCGAATATTCTGGGCTGTTTTTTTTCCGGATTTCCCTCCGGCGGAACACTGTCCGCGTTTAAAGGCTGATGAAAAATTCTCTCTACGGCAGGAGCGTACGCGTTGGCGAATTCTCGCGATTCCCTTAAAACTTCGCTAAGCAGTGCCGCTATTTTTTTTTTGAACTTCGGCAGGCGCGTTTGAAAGCTTGTCGAGTTCCTTTATCAGAGTGTTTATCGCCCTCGCCCGGCTTTGTTCCACCGCTTTCAAAAGCGCCACTTCAAAGTTGGCTTTTTCTGAAAGCCCTGTCTTAAGCCCCTTCTCCGCGCCCTGCAAGACGTCGAGCATGCGCATCATTTGTTCGCTTGAAAGCCGCTTGCCTTCAAAATCTTTGTAGCCGCTTTCAAAAGACTCTATCATAGCCTTGCGCAAATACGCCTGCATGTCGCATAGTGCCCTGTAAAGATCGCATCCGCCTGCAACGAGCTCATCCACGGATTTTACGACAGCGGAATAATCTCCGTGCGCCATCTTGGAAATAATCGACTCTATCTGGCCTTCCGACGCAAGCCCGTAAACGCCTATTACGTCGCCGACGTCTATTTTTTTGCCGCAGAAGGAAATCATTTGGTCTAAAATGCTTTGCGCGTCCCGCATCCCACCGTTTGCAAGGCGCGCAATTGCGCGCAGAGCCTCGTCGGTGGCGGAAATATCCTCTTTTTTAGAAATTTCCGCCAAATGCGCGGCTATCAAATCCTCCGGAATCGGCCGAAATTCAAAACGCTGGCAGCGGGACGTTATAGTTCCCAAAACCTTATGCGCTTCGGTTGTGGCGAATATGAATTTCACGTGCCTTGGAGGTTCCTCCAACGTTTTTAAAAGGGCGTTAAACGCGTCCTGCGTAAGAGAATGGACTTCGTCTATTATATAAATCTTGTACGTGCATTGCGCGGGCGCGTATTGGCAATCGTCGCGCAATTGGCGAATTTCGTCTATCGAGCGGTTGGAAGCTCCGTCTATTTCAACAACGTCCATGCAGGAGCCGTTCATAATGGCTTGGGATATATCGTCGTCGTCCGGATGTATATTTGGGCCGCCCTTGGCGTTTAGGGCTTTTGCGAAAAGCCTGGCGACTGTCGTTTTGCCGGTGCCCCTTGGCCCGACAAACAGATAAGCGTGCCCTATCCGCCCGGATTCTATTGCGTTTGTGAGCGTCTTTACTATATGCTGCTGCCCTACCAACTCGTCGAATTGCTTCGGACGGTATCTGCGGGCTATGACTTGATAACTTTGGCTCATTCTTGAGATAAGGTAAGGTTCCCCCGTTTTAAGACAAGTTTTTTTTGAATTTTTTATACCCCTTTATTGTTGAAAACTTCCGCGATTTTTCAAAAATACGCCGTTTTTAGAAGATGAGGAAACAAAAAAACATCGCCACCCCTAAAGACGCTCTTTACGACGATTTGGAAATGTCCGTGCTGCACAAGATAAGCCGCGCGGTGGTGCTGCGCAAAAACGTCTCCGAGCTGATGGACGAAACCCTTTCTATTCTGCATTCCGAAATGGGACTTTCCCGCGGAACCATAACCATGCGCGACGGCAACTACCTTTTTATAGAAGCCTCCCACGGAATGGACGCCGAAAGCATAAAGCGGGGCGTCTATAAAATAGGCGAAGGCGTAACGGGCAAAGTAGCCGCTTTGGCGCGCTCCATAATAATAGAAGACATTTCAAAGGATGCAGATTTCCTGAACCGCACAAAAGCCCGCGGGGACGTTCTAAAAAACTCCGCTTTCGTTTGCGTTCCTATTGTTTATATTGAACAGGTAATAGGTACTTTAAGCATTGACCGCCCCCATTCTGAGGCGGCGAATTTAAAGCGCGACTGCGAACTGCTGGAAACTGTTGCCAACATCTTGGCCGACGCGCTCGCGCGCATATATTTTAGGCATGAGGAACGCAACAGGCTGCTCGACGAGAACAGGCGCCTGAAGCTGGAGTTGAGCGCCGGCTTAATGCGCCCAAAAAATATCATTGGAAATTGCGGCGCAATGCAAAAGGTCTACAGCTGCATAGCCAAATATTCGTCCAACCAAAATCCGGTTTTCATTAGAGGCGAAGCAGGAACCGGCAAGGAACTTGTGGCGCGCGCGTGCGCCGAAGCATCCGGAGTTTTCCGGGTCGTAAACTGTGCCGCGCTGCCAGACTATGCGGTGATAAGCGAAATTTTCGGCTACGAAAAACAATCCCCCACAAAAACCGCCAAGCGCGGATTGTTCGAGGACTGCCAGTCGGGAACGGTATTTTTCGACGAAGTTGCCGAAATGTCCCTTCCGGCGCAAAAAATGCTCTCAGACTACATACGCACAGGAACGTTTAGAAGAATAAACGGGAAAACCGACATCACCGCCAGAGTGCGCGTTATATGTGCAAGTTCAGCAGACATAGAAAAAATCCTCTCAGAGGGAAATTTCGACAAATCCCTATACGAGCAAATTGCGCCGCAATCGATACATATTCCCGCCTTGCGCGACCGCAAAAGCGACATTCTTCTTCTGGCAGAGCATTTTCTCGAGAAATACAACGCCATATACAAGAAGAATATAAAGCGCATATCTTCTCCCGCAGGAAACATGCTTATTATATATCCGTGGAAAAACAATGTCCGCGAGTTGGAAAACTGCATAGAGCGCGCCGTTATGGCGACCCATGACGACGCCATTTCCGGATACAACCTCCCCAAGGAAATACGTTCAGCCTATACGACGCGCAAAATTCCATTCGGCGAGGAGGCGGATTTTAACGCCATGAAAGAGGCCTTCGAGCGCGATTTGATATCCGAAGCCCTGCGCGCAACCCGCGGAAACGCCGCGGCGGCGGCCAGAATCCTGAATCTAAGCCAGCGCATATTGAACTATAAAATAAAAAACTACGCCATAAATACGGCGTGGTTCAAAAACCAAAAGTAGTTTTCTTATGACGGAAAAAATAATGGTTGCCCTATCGGGAGGAGTAGACAGCGCTGTTGCAATGACGCTTCTAAAACAACAGGGCTGCGACATATCCGCCGCCTACATGAAAACTTGGATGAACGAGGAAGGAATTGACGTTTTCGGAGACTGCCCTTGGCACCAGGATATATTGGACTGCAAAGCCTGCGCCGAACACGTAGGAGTAGAATTCCAAGTTGTGGATTTTATAAAAGAATACCGCGAACAAATCGTGGAATATTTGGTCGAAGGATACAGGCTGGGAAGAACGCCGAATCCTGATGTAATGTGCAACAGGAAAATGAAATTTGGAAAATTTCTCGACTACGCAAAATCGCACGGATTTTCAAAGGTAGCCACAGGACATTATTGCGATATGCGCGAGAATTCCGACGGTACGCGGGACCTGATAATGGGCGCCGATCCCGGCAAAGACCAGTCTTACTTTCTGTGCATGATTACGCAGGAACAGCTAAAATCCGCCGTTTTCCCAATAGGCTCCCTTTTAAAATCGCAAGTGCGCGAAATCGCCCGCATGAACAGCCTTCCCAATTCCGAAAAGAAGGACAGCCAAGGAATATGCTTCCTGGGAAAAATAAAAATTCAGGATTTCCTGCGCCACCATATTCCTGAAAAGCCGGGTGATATCGTAACTGCGCAAGGTAAAAAACTTGGAACCCACAAGGGGCTGCACAATTACACGCTGGGGCAGCGCAAAGGAATCGGGATTCCGTCGAACACCGACAAAAAAAGCTTTGTCGTTGTGGCAAAAAATTTCGACACAAACGAGCTGGTCATAGATTTCGACACTCCATCCACTCCGCACTTGTATTCGAAAACTGCGGAACTGGCGGAAATAAACTGGATAAACCGCCCAATCTTAGAACCGCGGAAAATATTCGCGCGCGTGCGCTACCGGGACCCGCTTGTAGAAGCATTTTTTATCCCGCTAGGCTCCGGGCGCGCGGAAGTCGAGTTCGCATCTCCCCAAAGGGCCATTGCGCCCGGCCAAGTCATGGCAATACACGACACTGACCGAACCACCGTGCTTGGCGGAGGATTTTACCGGTAAGCTCCATAAAAAGATTGACTATAAAAAAACACGTTTAAAGGATTGAACCAATTATACGGCTTTAACAAGCGTCATGAAAAATCTAATCGTTGTAAGCAATCCAGACAAGTGGATTCTAAACATATCCAACACCCAAGTTGTGTCCCCGCGCCGCTACATTGTGGACTCAGAATTCGCCCAGCTGGGCAAATACAAAGTTTTCAATCTTTGCGACGCGTTTAACTACCAAAATTTGGGGTATTACGTGTCGCTGCTGGCACGCGCGAGAATGCACAATCCCGAACCGTCGGTAATGACAATTATGGATTTCACATCCCGCAAGATGATGATTGACCGCGCAAGCGACGCGGGAAAAATCGCCGACAAGGTATTGACCGGCTACGACAAAAAAACTTTCAAGCTGGACGTATGCTTCGGCAAATGCTTGGAATCAAAATACAATAGAATAGGACATTCGCTTTTTGAAAAATTCCAAGCCCCGATGTTCACTGCCACGTTTAAAAAGCGCAAAAGCGGGTGGAAGCTTCACGACATAGAGCCTTTCAGCGCCTCCGACATTAAGCGCGAAAACAGGGAGTTTATAACACTTGCCGCCGAAAGCTATCTGGCGCGCAGGCACAAGATATACGATTGGCAGGACACAAGCCGCTATGCGCTGGCGATTCTAACGGACGAAACCGAAGAGGAGCCGTCGTCTAATGTAAAGGCTATTGCGCGGTTTGTGCGCGCGGCCCAAAGTGTCGGATTTTATTGCGAAGTCATAGGCAAGGACGATTTCGACAGGCTCAATGAATTCGACGCCCTGTTCATACGCTCCACCACAAACGTTAACAACTATACATATAAATTTTCGCGCTGCGCGCACTCCGAAGGAATCGTCGTTGTCGACGACCCAATATCAATTGTGCGTTGCGCAAACAAAGTCTTCCAGGCAGAACAAGCATCAATGAAAAAAGTGCCCATTCCCAAAACGGTAATCGTGCACAAAGCCAACGCCGACACTTTTTCAAAAGAAATAGGCTTCCCGCTCGTCGTAAAACAACCCGACAGCCAGTTCTCACAGGGCGTTTTCAAAGCGGACAACGAGGAGGAGCTGGAAAAAATAACAAAGAAACTTTTCAAACATTCGGCACTTTTAATCGCCCAAGAATTCGTCCCCACGAAATTCGACTGGCGCATAGGAATTTTTAACCGCAAGCCGATTTACGCGTGCAAATACTACATGGCGCGCTCGCATTGGCAAATAGTGAACAAAAAGGCAAAAGGAAGCTGCAGGTACGGGGGATTTGAAACCCTTGAAATTTCGGCCGTGCCAAAAAAGATTTTGGACATAGCCATGAAAATGGCAAATCTAATAGGCGACGGTCTATACGGTGTAGACCTAAAAGAAACTTCGGACGGCAGAATCCTGATGATAGAAGTCAACGACAACCCAAATATCGACGCCGGAATAGAAGATAAAGTTGCGGGACAAAAACTGTATGCGGAAATTATGCAGGAATTGCTAAACCGCGTAAATAAAATAAAGAAGCTTCAACCCGCCCAATAGGCCGCATTGTATGGAAAAACAAATAAACTTCAGGCTGGGCGGGCGCGAATCCGATGCAAAGGATATAGAGCGCATAATGCGTTCGTCGGGTTTTTTTGAGGAGGTCAGCTCGGAAATCGAATGCGCCCTCGGGGATTTGAAAGACCATATTGAAAACTCGACCGGGACGTATTTGTTCGCAGAAATCGGCGGGAGCGTTGTCGGATACGTTTCTTTCGATTCCGTCCCTTGCTCCGACTCCGCTTTCGCGTTTGAATGGATTGCTGTCGACAACAACCTCAGGGGAATGGGAATCGGTCAAAAGCTGATGGCTAAATCTTTTGAGATTATGCGTTCGCTCGGAGGCAGAAAGGCGTTTTTGCAGACTTCCGGGCGCCCGCAATACTTGCCCACACGCAAGTTTTACGAAAAATGCGGATTCCGCCACGAAGCCACTTTGGAGGACTATTACGTCGTCGGAGATCCTTGCTTTTTCTATTCTATACTTTTATAAGCTACGCGGAAACTATTTTTGCGCGCCTTTTGCCCCGATTTTGCGCCAAGGCCGCCAAAAAGGCGCGCAGCACTTTTCAAAAGAGTAATAAAAAATCTCCCGCAAACAAACTGCCAAGTGCCCTTATCCTGCGGGGAAAAAACTTTCAGGCGCATTGAAAACTTCCGCTGCCCGCAAAGAGCCGAAGCCGCAATCCGCTATTTGAAACGCTATTTTGGGAATCCCACCGAATTGCAAATCATCGGAGTTTGCGTGCCCTT
>CALXLN010000078.1 GCA_944389215.1 uncultured Opitutales bacterium | reverse complement strand
CTACGCCCGTGGACAAACGGGACAGCAGCTGATGTTGGGCGCATATTCCGCGCTGCAAAGGCAAATAGGGCTAGGCAAGGTTAAAATGTATACCCGCCGCGAAATGCTCGATTTGGTAAAAGTAGATGGGCACGCAAAGGGAATAATTGTACGCAACCTTTTGGACGGCAAAATAGAGCGCTATTCCGGAGACGCAGTTCTTCTCTGCACTGGAGGATACGGAAATGTATTCTATCTTTCAACTAACGCCCAAGGATGCAGCGTGACGGCGGCATACCGCTGCTACAAGCGCGGCGCAGGCTTTGCCAATCCTTGCTTCACCCAAATACACCCGACTTGCATTCCCCAGCACGGCAACCAGCAGAGCAAGCTCACCCTCATGAGCGAATCTCTCAGAAACGACGGCCGCGTTTGGGTTCCCAAGAAGGCCGAAGACTGCGGAAAAAATCCCAACGACATTCCTGAAGAAGACCGCGACTACTATCTTGAAAGAAAATATCCCAGCTTTGGAAACCTCGCCCCGCGCGATATTTCCTCGCGCGCAGCAAAAGAAGCTTGCGACGACAAGCGCGGTGTCGGCCCCATGGTCAACGGAGAACGCCGCGGAGTTTACCTCGACTTCGCCGACGCAATAAAACGCGACGGTATCAAAACAATCGAGGAAAAATACGGCAACCTCTTTGAGATGTACGAGCGCATCACAGGCGAAAACGCTTACCAAACTCCCATGCGCATATATCCAGCATCCCACTACACAATGGGAGGCCTTTGGGTGGACTACAATCTCGAAAGCACAATTCCTGGACTATTCGTTCTTGGCGAAGCAAACTTCTCAGACCACGGCGCAAACCGCCTTGGAGCGTCCGCTCTCATGCAGGGTTTGGCAGACGGATATTTCGTAATTCCCTACACTCTGCCCAATTATCTCGCTCGCGAAGGCGCAAAGAATATAAAAACCGACCGCCCCGAATTCGATGATGCGGAAAAATGCGTGCGCGATAAAATTGCGAAATTGATGGCTGTAAAAGGAACAAAAAGCCCGCGCCAGTTCCATATCGAACTTGGAAAAGTCATGTGGGAATACTGCGGAATGGCGCGTTCAGAAGAAAGCCTCAAAAAAGCTCTCGAACTAATACCGCAAATCCGCGAGAGATTCTGGAAAGACGTCCGCATAGTGGGCGAGGAAGACACGCTCAACAACGAACTCGAACGCGCAGGCAGAGTTGCGGATTTCCTTGAATTTGCGGAAGTTATGGTTAGGGACGCCCTCAACCGCTGCGAAAGCTGCGGCGCCCACTTCCGCGTGGAATACCAAACGGAAGACGGCGAGGCAAAGCGCAACGACGCCGAATACTCGTACGCCGCAGTTTGGGAATACGCCGGAGACGGCCAACCGCCGATACTCCATAAGGAACCGATTACGCACGACGAAGTAAAACCCGTTGTCCGCTCATATAAATAAGACAAATCAAATTTAATTTAGGAAATCAGATGAAAGTACATCTTAAAGTTTGGACGCAAAAAAACAGCAACGAAAAGGGACGCTTCGTAAAGTATACGGTTGACAATGTCAGCCCCGACAGCTCCTTCCTCGAAATGTTCGATATCTTAAACGAACAGCTCGTAGCCGAAAACAAAGAGCCAATCGCATTCGACCACGACTGCCGCGAAGGTATCTGCGGAATGTGCTCTATGACAATCAACGGCATTCCGCACGGACCGGAACGCCGCACGACTGTCTGCCAACTGCATATGCGCAAGTTTAAGGACGGCGACACAATAGTAGTTGAGCCTTGGAGAGCCGGTCCATTCCCTGTCAAAAAGGACTTGGTCGTATCGCGCGACGCTCTCGACCAGATTCAGCAAGCCGGAGGATTCATTACTGCCCGCACGGGTTCCGCCCAGGACGCAAACGAAGTCCTCATCCCCAAAGACACTGTCGAAAAAGCCATGGACGCCGCCGCTTGCATAGGCTGCGGAGCGTGCGTGGCAGCCTGCCCCAATGCGGCGGCAATGCTCTTTACCGCGGCAAAAGTAGCCCATTTGAACTACCTGCCCCAGGGCGCTCCTGAAAAAGACAGGCGCACAATTGCAATGGTTGAAAAAATGGACGAATTGGGATTCGGCAACTGCTCCAACTACGGCGAATGCCAAGCGGTATGCCCCAAAGGAATAACTTTGGACTTCATCGCCAAGATGAACCGCGACTATGCCATAGCAAAAGCCAAACAGATGGCGTAATCGTTAAAACATGCGCAAAGAAACGGAGATTGACTTGCGTCAATCTCCGTTTTTTATTGCCGCATGCGCAAAAAAGCGCTGCAACAAACAAAATATTTCGATGGTAAAAGCTGCTAAAAAAACAGCCCGCACAGCAAATTTTTGCGGGCCATTTCTCCAATCGACAACTTAAAATGCAGTTAATTTATATCCAGCGCCATAATGTAGTCGGTCATAAGATAGCCGTTGCCTATATCGAAATCGCCCTCGCTGGATTTTCTCATTCCCATGCGCTTGTAAAAATCCAAAGCCTTTGAATTGTATCTATTGACATTCAGCTCCATCCGGCAAGTTGAAGTAGACTTTGACTGCCTTGCGAAATCAACCGCCTTCTCAAACATCATCTTTCCAATGCCTTTGCCTTGAAATTCCGGGAGCAAATAAATTTTTTGCAGGTGGAATAAATCTTCGCCCTGTTTTTCAACGGAAACGTATCCGCAAACTTTGGAATCCCAATAACATATAAAATATGTATGGTTGTTCCGCATCTGTTCGGCAATATTAGCCGGAGAATACATCCAATCCATCATAAACACTATTTGGTCGGGGCTCAAAAGCTTGCGGTATGTAGCAGGAAAAGCCACCCACGCAAGACGGTTTATAGTTTCAATGTCGCGCTTGTTATTTTCTGCCTTTATTGCAATAAACATAATAATAAAAAATAGGAATTGAAAAAAATTTTTTAAAGAAAAAAATGCGCACCTGAATGGCGCGCATTTATGCAAAGGCCATTGTTACGCTCTAGCGCCGTCTGCGAACCGCAACCATTAGCAGAGCTGCAAATCCAAATAAAGCCGCAATAGCAGCCGGTTCCGGAACAGCCTGCACGTATGAAACCCATAAGCCGTCGTCGCGAATATCGAAAATCGGATTGTAGGTTTTATCTCCAACTGAAAAGCTGTTTGCAGAAAATTCATCGCTCGTAAAATCCGTAACTTTATTTTCGTTGTCCCAAGCCAAAAGCTGGACAAAAGTATCCACAATAGACTCGATATCCCCGGAAATCTCAAAATTTACTTTGGCTCCGTCAAGAAAATCTATATCTTTTTTCAAAGTACCCTCCAAAGTCAACTTGTCTGCGCTGCCGTTTTTTACATACGTTAAAATAGTTCCGTCGTAATACACCAAATCCGAAAACATCATATTTGCTTGTCCCAGATTCTTCTCGGATGCAAGCAGAGAGCCGAACTTTCCGCCGTACAATTTGAGATCGCCCCTAGAGTACGTTAGAGCTTCAACCGAATTGCTCATATTGATTTGCAATGTCCCGTTGTAAACTGTAACACCGCCGCTTATGCAGAATTTTTCCCCGGTAAACTTTTGCGATCCGGCTCCGTCCATCACTATCATAGTGCGGACTTTCTGGCCTTCAATGGGAGTTTCATTATTGTAAAGATCAAAAACCCAGCTGTTGCTTGAATAATTGCTGGAAGAATCGTTTGTAAGTTTTAGAATAGATAGAGAATCGGAGGCAGTTGTCGACAAGACATTGTTTGAAAGCGTCCCCCAGACTCCATTTATACCATTTATGGAAACTATACTCACTGATCCCACTACATCGGCGTGGGTTCTGCTTGACAAATATAGGGTAGGATTT
>CALXLN010000077.1 GCA_944389215.1 uncultured Opitutales bacterium | reverse complement strand
GAAACCCGCATGAATAAAGGGATTGAGGGCTTTTTTCCCAATTTTTCGATTTTTCTAAATTTGGACACAAAAAAACCCGCAAATCCTTGATTTACGGGCTCTTAAAGGTGGTGCCAGGAAGTGGATTCGAACCACCGACCAAAGGCTTATGAGTCCTCTGCTCTACCGCTGAGCTATCCTGGCTAAATTTTTATTCGCAACAAAGTAGGTCTTTAACGCGGACAGTCAAGAATAATTTGAAAATTTTTTCTTTTTACATTCACGGAAAAGACTACCGACTCTTTTGATTATTATTTTATAGGTTCAACTGTCTGAATATCCTGCTGCCAATCAAGAGCCGTCGCGAAATACAGCCAAAGCGAAGAATAAGCACTTTGCACGTTTTAACGCAGATACGGCGCCGTCAAATGAAATTGCCGGTTAGGGTTTTACGCGGGCGAGAATCTCATTTAAGCGCTTTGCCATATTTCGCGGATTTTCAAGCAATCCTGCGGCGAGAAGTGCGTTGTCGTACAACTGTTCCAGTACAAGCTTGCCCAATGCGGGATCGGTGTCTTTGAGGTTGGATAGATTCTTTATGACGTCGCTGCGCGGATTTATCTCAAGTTTTATTATCGGCGCGGGCATTGGGGAATCTGGATTCATAGCCTTTAGAATGCTTCGCATTTGCGGAGAAATGCTGTCGGCGTTCAGTGCGGCAACAGGACTGTCGACTAGTCTGCCTGACGTCAAAACTTCGGTAACTTGATCGGGCGAAAGGGTAGATTTTATCCAATCTTTCAGCGCGTTCAATTTGTCTTCTGGCAGCGAATTTTCAGATTTTGGAGTTTCAGGCGCGTCTCCGAGGTTCAACTCTGCTGAATCGACGCTGGCGAAGGTTTTTTCCGCGTATGAACCCAGATTCCCGACAAGGAAGGCGTCTATCGGTTCGTAGAGATACAGAACTTCAAATCCGCGGGTTTTGAAAGCCTCGACATACGGGGCGCTTTCTATGCTGTTCCTGTCTTGTCCCGATGCGTAGTAAATTTCCTTTTGTTCGGATTTCATTCTCCCGACGTATTCTTCGAGGCTGACAGTCTTTCCGGCTTCGGTTACGCTCGATTCAAAGCGCAGCAACTTTGAAAGTTCGGCGCGGTTCTCAAAATCCATCGCGGCGCCTTCTTTTATGAAATTGCCGAACGTCTTAAAGAATTTTGCGTATTTTTCGGCGTCTTTTTTTGAAAGTTCGCCAAGGTGTTTTATGAAGCGCTTCAAGACGACGCGCCCGAGCTTTTTGACAAGCCCTGTGTCTTGCATGCTTTCGCGCGATATGTTTAGCGGTATGTCGGCACTGTCTATTACTCCCTTGGTAAATCTCATCCATTCTGGGAAGAGGTTTTTGGGCGACGGGTCTATGAGAACTTTTTTGCAATATAGGGCAACCTGGCATTCGCTTTTGCCGAATCCGAGCCTTTCGGGGTTGTCGTCGGGAATATATATTAGCGCGTTGAGCTCAACGGGGGCGTCGGCTTTGAAGTGCAGCCAGTCAAGCGGATTTTCAAAGGCGTGGCTTTGGAATTTGTAAAAATCTACATATTGTTCGTCGGTCAGTTCGGATTTGGACTTTAACCAAATTGCCCGATGGGTGTTTACTTTTTCGTCGCCTACGTAAATTGGAAATTCGACGTACGCGCTGTATTTTTCAACTAGGTTTTTTATGCGCGCAGAATTTGAAAATTCTTTGTATTCGTCCTTTAAATGGGCTACTATTTTTGTCCCGCGTTCAGGTTTTTCATAGTCTTCTATAGTGAAGTTTTCCGAGCCGTCGCACGACCAGTGCGCGCCACCGGAATTTTCGGCTTTTGTATAGACGTCGACTTTGTCGGCAACCATAAAGACGCTGTAAAAACCAACTCCAAATTGTCCGATTAGCCCGTCGCCGAGGTTGCCTTTGGCTTCTTTTAGCGCCTCGACAAAGGCTTTCGAGCCGGAGTGGGCTATTGTGCCGAGATTTTCAACAAGCTCTGCGCTAGTCATACCGGTTCCGAAGTCTTCGATTGTAAAAGTTTGCGCCTTGTCGTCCAGGGTTATCTTGATTTTAAGCTCGTCTTCGGCGAGGCTTTCGTCGCGCGAAAGTTTTGCGTAGCGCAGCTTTTCCGACGCGTCTGAGGCGTTTGATACGAGTTCCCTAACAAAGATTTCTTTGTCGGTGTACAGAGAGTTTATTACTATGTCCAATACTTGTTTTACTTCTGCTTTGAACTGATATTGCATAACTTTATTATACCTTTTTGTTTTACAAACTATTGCGCTTTATTTAAGGAATAATAATCGTAAAATACTTGATTTTTAAAGTCAAAATTTAGGGTATTTATGGAATCAAACAGAGAATTTTCATATGTTTACTTTGCCGGCGGGCTTTTTGACCATAAGGATTTGTTGGGAAATGCAGCCATGGCGGAGTCTATTTACAGAGTTTCAAATGGGCGTTTTAGGTGCGCGTTGCCCCAGAATTTTGAAAACCGAAAATTTTCTCCCAAGAAAATAAGGGATGAAGATATAACCAACCTGCTCCAGTGCGACTTGGCGATTTTCAATTACGACGGCACTGAACTAGACAGCGGCACAGTGGTTGAATTTATGTTCGCCAAATTTGCCGATATCCCGTCGCTAATTTTACGCACGGATTTTCGCGGCGGCGGCGATTGCGCGGGAATGGAGGAGAAACTCCCTTGGAATTTGATGACGTCTTTCTATCCGCGCACTAGAGTTTTAACTGCGAATTCGGCGCAGCTTTACAAAAAAGCTTTCTGCGAGCATATGATGGAGGACGGAACCTCTTATTCGTCTTCC
Source organism: uncultured Opitutales bacterium (assembly GCA_944389215.1). Lineage (GTDB taxonomy): Bacteria > Verrucomicrobiota > Verrucomicrobiia > Opitutales > Intestinicryptomonadaceae > Merdousia. Next base: position 12,459 of record CALXLN010000077.1, on the reverse strand, counting down.
ATGTCTGGCGTCGCTGCGGCTTCAAAAATGATAGACGCTCTATCCGAAAAAATAGTGCAAAATTTAGAGGAATTGTCGCATTCAGATTCTACCATGCCCAAAGAATACCGCAATGCGGTCTACGAATGGATTTCTATCATGCCCGGTTTGGAAGCCGGAAGCCGCGCGAGAATCAAAATGGCTTTAGAGCGGAAAATCGGCAAAAATTTACTCTAAAAAAGGCTTTCAACATAATGAAAAAGTGATTCAATAGAAAACTTAATGTATTTAAAGAAATAATCTATATGGCTGATTTAAAGAGAAAATTATTGAGCGGCAATGAGGCTATAGCTTTGGGAGCTTTGCACTCCGGCTGCGCCCTCGGCGTGGGATACCCAGGAACGCCGTCAACGGAAATTTTGGAGGTGTTTTCTGTTCTCGGAGGGAACGCAGAATGGGCACCGAATGAAAAAGTCGCAGCAGAAGTCGCATTGGGCGTGGCTTTTGCAGAAAGCAATTCGCTTGTTACGATGAAGCATGTAGGCTTAAACGTCTCGCAAGATTTGTTTTTTACTGCCTCTTACAGCGGAGTGCAGGGCGCTATGGTGGCGGTCGTCGCTGATGATCCTGGAATGGCGTCCAGCCAAAACGAACAGGACACGCGCTCCTTGGCGCATGCAGGAGGGTTGCCGGTTCTTGAGCCGTCCGATTCTCAAGAGGCTTACGATTTTGTAAAGCTTGCCTTCAAATTGTCTCACCGTTGGCAGATTCCTTTTATTATCCGCACGACAACCCGCATTGCTCACAGCAATACGATTGTGGAATATTGCGAAGACAAAATCGAGCCTTTGCCTGCGGCCGATTTTAACAAGGATATTTCACACCGCGTTATGGTTCCGGGGTTTGCAAAGCCAGCCCACCTGAGGCTGCGGCAAAAACTTGCGGAAATGCGCGCGTGGAATAACAAGGAAGGCCCAAATAAAATAATAGAGTCAAAATCGCGCGATTTGGCGGTTATCGCCGACGGAGTGGCTTTCCAGCATGCTCTTGAGGCGGCTCCCGAAGCGGGATTCTTCAAAGTCGGAATGAGCCATCCTCTCCCGGTTGAAAGCATTGCGGATTTTGCTAAAAACTACAAGCGCGTTGTTGTTGTAGAGGAAGGCGACCCGTATATGACTACGCTCCTCAAGGCCGCCGGAATAAATGTCGAAGACCGCGCGGAAAAGTGGCGTTTCGGAGAATTAAATGTAGACGCGGTAAAGGCGCAAATTGAGGGAAATTTGGACTTCGCCCAGCCGGTCTTAAAAGCCAAGCCGCCGCAGTTGTGCAAGGGGTGTCCGCACGTCTTCAGCTTTGCGCCGCTCGTTGAGTTGGGGTGCATTGTCGCGGGAGACATAGGATGCTACACTCTCGCTGCGATGAAGCCAATCAGCGGGATGGACATGCAAATTTGCATGGGGGCGTCTATCGGAATGGGGCTTGGCCTGCGAAAAGTTTTGCCGGAAGAAAAAGCCAGAAAGGTCGTAAGCGTAATAGGCGACAGCACATTTATGCACAGCGGCTTAACAGGGCTTTTGGAAATGGTATATAATCCGCCGGCGACCGGGCATATCGTTGTTGTGGTGGACAACTCAACCACAGCCATGACCGGCCAACAGGAAAATCCCGGCACCGGAAGGAAACTAGACCATTCCCCGACGAACGCGGTTTCTATCGAACGGGTTGCGGAGGCTATCGGCATACAAAACGTAAAAGTTTTCAATCCGGTCCGCGAAGGAGCGCAAATAAAGGAATTCATTTCCGAAAAAATGAAAACGAATGAACTTACGCTCGTAGTTCTCAGGCAGACCTGCATACTCGCCGCGGCTCAATTAGCAAAAAGAAAGGCGTAATTTTTATGGAAGACAAAATAACAAATATAAGAATCGCGGGCCTTGGCGGAATGGGCGTGCTGAAAGCGTCTCTGGTGCTTAGCGAGCTTCTGTTTGAATGCGGATACGATGTAAAAAAGGCTGAAGTCCACGGAATGTCGCAGCGCGGCGGTTCTATTTCAAGTGATGTGCGTTTTGGAAAAAAAGTGGTGAGCCCCATGATTCCCGAAAAATGCGTAAATTACCTGCTTTCTTTGGAGCCTGAATGGTCGGATGTTCATAAAGTTTCTTTGGCGGAGAATGCGGTTGTCATTTCTCCCGCGGACTTCGACGTTTCCAAACTTAAAAGCCAAAAAGCCGTGAATGTCGCCGCTCTTGGAGTCCTGAGCAATTATTTGGATATTCCTGCAGAGAAATGGCTCGAAGTCCTAAAAAAGTTTTTTCCCGAAAAACTTCATAAGGCAAATGAAGAAGCGTTTTTGCTTGGACGTTCTTCGAAAAAATAATATTATAAAATAAACCTAAAAGAAAAGATGTCTCATAATTGGAACGATAAAAACGGAAATTTTCATCCGGCAAGCTCAATGGATTTTTTGCCGACACAACAGTTGCGCAAATTGCAGTCGCAGCGTTTGTCGGAGATTGTAAAATTGGCCTATGAAAACGTGCCTCTGCACCGCGAGCGCATGGATAAGCTTGGTGTAAAGCCCTCGGATATAAAGTCAATTGACGATATTGCAAAACTTCCATTCACGCAAAAAACCGATTTGCGCGATACTTATCCCTACGGAATGTTCGCCGTTCCCGCGAGCGAAGTTGTAAGGCTGCACGCTTCCAGCGGTACGACCGGAAAACCGATTGTGGTGGGGTACACTAAGGAAGACATGCAAGTGTGGCGGGAGTCGGTAATGAGGGCTTTGGCGATGTTCGGTGTAAACCGCGGAGATTTTATGCAGGTATGCTTTGGATACGGCCTCTTTACCGGAGGTTTGGGGCTCCATGGCGGCTCGGAAGAAATGGGCTGCACCGTAATACCGGCTTCAGGCGGAAATACGGAACGCCAGCTTATGATTATGCGCGACTTCGGCACGACCGCCATTAGCTGCACTCCAAGCTACTTCATCCACATTATCGAGGAGTCTGTAAAGTACGGTGTGGATATGAAAAAATTGCCTCTAAAAATAGGCATATTTGGCGCAGAGCCTTGGTCGGAACAAATGCGCCAGTTTATGCAAAAAAATACAAACATAAAGGCGTTTGATATTTACGGGCTGTCGGAAATTGTCGGCCCCGGCGTTGGCGGAGAATGCGGAGAACAAAACGGGCTTCACATTTTTGAAGACTTTTATTATCCAGAAATCGTCGACCCGGAGACGGGCGAACCGCTCCCGGACGGCGAGGAGGGAGAGCTTGTCATAACGACATTGGCAAAGAGGGCTATGCCTATATTGCGCTATCGCACGCACGACATAACTTCGATTATGACCGGCGTTTGCAAGTGCGGCAGAACCATCCGCCGCATCCGCCGCATCGGCCGCAGAAGCGACGATATGTTTATAATTAGGGGGGTAAATGTATTCCCGTCTCAAATCGAGGTCGCCCTCATGCGCGTAGAAGAGTGCACGCCTAATTATAGGATTATTTTGGAGCGCCTCAAAGACTTGGATACAGTTACCGTTGAGGTCGAGGTTGCTGACGAATTTTATACCGACAGCATTCCTCAATTGGACGCTCTGCGCAAAAAGATTCAAACTTCGATAATGAATATTACCGGAATTAGAATCGAAGTAAGAATTGTAGAACCAAACAAAATTCCGCGTTCCGAAGGCAAGGCCAAGCGCGTGATAGACAACCGCAAAATATAAGGGAATACCATGAGAATAAAACAAATATCCGTCTTTTTGGAAAATACTCCCGGGCATTTGGAAAAGCTCTGCAAAGTATTGGCGGAAGCCGGCGTAAACCTGCAGACTATTACAATAGCCGAAACTAGGGATTACGGGATTGTCCGCGCAATTGTAGATAAAACCGACACCGCGATATCTGCTTTAAAGGAAAACGGCTTTTTTGCAAAAGTCATAGACGTTTTGGCTGTCGAAGTGGAGGATAAACCCGGAGCTCTTTTGTCCATACTCAAGCGTACCTCCGATATAGGTCTCAATATCGAATATATGTATGCTCTCACCAGGCCGCAAAACGGCAATCCGGTGATGATAATGAGTTTTAAAGACTTGGAGTCGGCAGAAAAAATATTGGGTTAGCGTGGAATGCAGATAGAATCAAAAGAATGGATGGAAAGAAAAAAAGGCGTAACGGGACGCATATTTTTGTGTTTCGTTGCGGCTTCCATTCTTGCGCTTCTGTATTTTAATATAACTCCGCGTGCGGATTTGGTCGCGCTTGCGCAAAAGTTTCCGGAAGTTGGAGACACTATGCAAAAGACTTTTGTGCGCAGCTTTAAGATGGCAATATCGATGGCGCTGTTTTTGGTGGATATTATCTTGGTCGGGCCTTTTGCTTACATATCGTATTTCGGCGACCACATAAAACCTCGGAAGGGCAGTGTTCTCAATAAGGTGAGTTTCTTCGATTTCGGACTTTTGTTGGCTTTATGGTTTACTCTCACTTTGGCGGGGATACATTTCCAATTGCTAAACTATGTTCGCAAGGTCGATGCTGCATTTTTAACCCCAAGCGCTTTTGTTTTATTTTCCGGGGCGGCCTTCTTGATATGGATAATGGCGTTATTGATGAAATTTTATTCCTATACTTCCTACCAGCGAAAAGAATTGAAAAAATACGCGATTAGATTCTAGCCCACGGCATATATTTTCCATATTTTCTTTTTAAGATGCGGGGCGGAATTTATAAAATTGGCGGTTTTAATTAGGTTTCATTTTAGAGAAAACGCATTGACTTGTGGAAGTTTTCAAATTCCAAATAACTTTTATAACCGCCGCTTTTCTATTGGCGGTTGTTCGGCGAGCGTTTACGTCCCTCCAATTTCAGGTGAATTTTGAGAAGAATGTTGTTTTGTGAATGCCTTGCATGGAGGCTGTTTTTATTTGGGCTTTCCGCGCACAATGGGGGAATTGCCGGATAAACTTTTATCACATTTCCAAAAAAGGTGTATCGGAAGTGTTTTTAATATAAATTATGGTGAATGTACAAAATTTGTAATTATATTCGGCAAATAAAATCAACTCTGTTTCTGTTAAAATAATTTCTTCTTGCGGTTAATATAAACAATACATTGTGGGTATGGGTTATCTGTCCAGACTTTTTACGGGCGGCAAGTTTATTGCCATGGTTTAGTTTTGATGTTTTTCGTAATTTTAAGTTTTATTTTTATCGTGCTTTTTTCATAAAATTGATGGGAAATTCTTATTTGGTTTTACTAATAAAATATTGTATCTTATATAAATCGAAGTTGTTTTATTGGCAAAACTCTTTAATCAAACGATTGAGAGGGAAGTTTTTTTCAAAAATATACTTGATTTATCGGGAAATTGGAGTAGTTTATGTGCACATAAGAAAATTGTTTCCGAAACAAAGTATTCGGGAAGATGTAGTTTTTACAATCTAATAATATAAATAGGAATATATGAATATCCACGAATATCAGGCAAAAGAACTCTTTGAAGAGTTCGGCGTCCCCGTTCAAAGCGGTGTCGCTGCAAAATCCGAAGCTGAATTCGACGCCGCAATAGCCGCCATAAAAGGCGACCATGTGGTCGTCAAATCGCAAATACACGCCGGCGGCCGCGGCAAAGGCGTTTTCGTTGACGGTTTCAAAGGCGGAGTAAAGTTTGTTCCGCGCGCGGAGGCTGCCGCTACTGCAAAAAGAATGCTTGGCAATACTATAATTACAAAGCAGACCGGGCCAGCGGGAAAAGTGGTGGGAACTATCTTCTTCGCCGAAGCGGAAAATATTAAAAAGGAATTTTACCTTTCGATATTGATGGACAGAGCAACGAGCAAAGTGGCGATTGTCGCTTCTGTTGCAGGAGGTATGGATATCGAAAAGGTGGCAGAGGAAACGCCAGACCAAATAATGACAATGCTTGTGGATCCCGATATTGGATTGCAGGCTTTCCAAGTCCGCAAACTGGCTTTCTTTTACGGATTTGGCGACAAGGAGCTACAAAAGCAGTTTAAGGCGGTCATAACCGGGCTCTATAAACTTTTCTGGACAAAAGACTGCTCAATGGTGGAGGTTAATCCTTTGGTGTTGACCGAAGAAAATAAAATAATTGCCCTCGACGCAAAAGTGGCATTTGACGACAACGGTCTTTTCCGCCACCCTGAAATCCAAGCTTTGCGCGATCCCCACGAGGAAGACCCGAAAGAGATTGAGGCTGGCAAATACGGTCTTAACTATATCGCGCTCGACGGCAATATCGCCTGCATGGTAAACGGCGCGGGGCTGGCTATGTCGACTATGGACATCATAAAGCATTTCGGGGGCAATCCAGCCAACTTTCTCGACGTAGGCGGCGGCGCTGACGAAGAGGCCATAACCCAGGCTTTCAACATCCTTTTAAAAGATAAAAATGTAAAAGGCATATTGGTAAACATATTCGGCGGAATTATGCGTTGCGACGTAATTGCAGCAGGTGTAATTGCAGCGGTCAAGAATGTTGGCTTAACCTTGCCGCTTGTAGTGAGACTCGAAGGCACCAATGTTGAAAAGGGCAGGCAGATGCTCGCCGAAAGTGGAATAAAGCTGACTACTGCGGATTCTCTTGCCGACGCGGCAAAGAAAATTGTGGAGATAGTCGCAGCCGAGAACAAATAACATCAACCTTTAATTTATAAGAAAATGAGCGTACTTGTTAATAAAGACACCAGAGTCGTAGTAAGCGGCATCACAGGCAACACGGGCTCTTTCCATACGCGCCAGTGCCTCGATTATGGAACAAACATAGTTGCGGGCGTAACACCGGGAAAGGGAGGAATGCTCTTTGACGAGAAAATTCCGATTTTTAACACGATTGCTGAATCCGTCAGCAAGGAAGGCGCAAATGCGTGCGTAATATACGTTCCGCCGCCGTTTGCGGCAGACTCGATATTGGAGGCTATCGACGCCGAAATTCCGCTTATTATTTGCATAACCGAAGGCATTCCGGTTCGGGATATGGCGATAGTGAAATCGCGCCTAATGCAAAAGGGGTGCAAGTCGCGTTTGATTGGCCCGAATTGTCCGGGAGTAATAACCCCGGGAGAATGCAAAATAGGCATAATGCCCGGATACATACATAAGCCGGGTACTGTTGGTGTCGTAAGCCGTTCGGGAACGCTTACGTATGAAGCCGTATGGCAGCTGACTTGTCTCGGATACGGACAAAGTACCGTAATAGGGATAGGCGGAGACCCGATAAATGGAACAAGCCATCTCGACGCAGTAAAGATGTTCAACGACGACCCTCAGACAGAAGCAATCGTCATGATTGGCGAAATCGGCGGAAATGGCGAACAGATTGCGGCTGAATGGCTCAAGCAAAACTGCAAAAAGCCGTGTGCTGCCTTTATCGCGGGGCGCACAGCTCCCAAGGGCCGCAGGATGGGGCATGCAGGCGCAATAGTGTCTGGAAATTCCGGCGGTGCAGAAGACAAAATTAAGGCCTTGTTGGAAGCCAATATCGCGGTAGCGGAAACTCCATCTGTTATCGGCGAAACTCTCTTGAAGCACTGGGGAAAAATGTAATTCAATTTGTTAAAAAACATAATGCGGCGAATCAGAAAATGTGGTTCGCCGCTTTTTTTGTCTTTCTTAGGCAAATTTTGCCTATCTATATATTCCCCGGAACTTTTAATTGCCGAGACATTGACATCTTGGCGCGCTTTGCAAAAATCAAGTTTTGGCGAGCTTATATATTATTGCTTGAGGGCTTTTATTTTGAATACGCCTTTTAGAACGCTTCCTTCTCCTATTTGCGGTGCATGGGCTGATTCCGGAGGCAAAAGAATCACTTTTCCGGAAGTCAAAGTAACAATTTTAGAGTAGGCGTCGTTAAAAAATACAACGTCTTTTTCAGGATTATACGCCGTTCTTACATCTTTGCACTCGTGCACATTTTTTAGCCCGAAAGATTCGGTTCCGCTTACAATGACTTGAAGGTCTATATAGTCCTTATGAGCCTCTAAAAATGCGTCTTTTTGCGCTTTTAGCGGCGCATTTACAATTCCGTTAAAAATTATGTCGCTTCCGCCGATGTAAATCTTTTCTCTCGGAAGGCAAGAAAGGCCTTTTTCGCGGATGAATTTGAGTGCTTTTGAAATCAGAGGATTTGAGGAATCCAAAGAACTGTCAAATGTAGTTGGAGTATCTGGTATTATTTCCTGCATAGTGCTTTCTGTTTTTAAGTGTGGTAAAATATTTGCTATTCAGGGGCGGAAAATTTCTCTTTTCTTTAGTAAATTGCAATTTGTTGGACAATAAAAGGAGATAATTTGTTGACGTTTATGCAAAGCAATTTTTACTGTGCCTGGAATGATTGCCGGAAAGAAACATAAAGTGGACGCATTTGAAATTTCTAAGCTTTTGGAAAAACATACCCCGGGAGAAATTACGGTTCTCGACGAAGTCGGAAGCACGAATACTGTATCGCTGGGCAAATTGGAGTCGGGTGAAATGTCGGCTCCTTTTGTAACAATAGCGCGAAAACAGTCGGCGGGGCACGGCAGGCTGGGGCGAAAATGGTTCTCTGAGGAAGGAGCGACTTTGTGCTTGTCGGTTGCGGTACCCCTTGATGCCGCAGTGAAAAATATTGAATCGTTTACGGTTCGCGCCGGAGTTTCCATATGTCGGGAACTTTCAAATGCATTTGCGTCGGAGGTTTTCCTGAAATGGCCAAACGACATTTACTCGGCGGGCGGGAAGAAAATCGCCGGAATGCTTGCGGAACTTAAACTGGGGGGATTTGGAAAGCCGCATATAATAGTTTTCGGCGTGGGAATAAACTACGATTTATCCATTGCGGGAAAATCTGAGATACCTGCGGAGATAAAAGGCATTGCCGCGGACATAAAATCCGTTTCCAAAGAAAGCTTTTCTATAAACGAACTTGCCGCTGCAGTAATAAAAGGCGTTTTGCATGCGGCGTCTTCTATGGGCGATGCAGGTTTGGTTCGGGATTTTGAACGTTTGGATTGGCTGAAAGACCGCGAGGTGGTATTTAACGTGTCGGGCGAGCTTGAAAGCGGAATTGCGCGCGGAATAGACGGCAAGGGCAGAATGGTATTGGAGCTTTGCGACGGCTCAAGGCGCGCTTTGAATTTTGGCGAGGCCACTACAAAGAAAGATAATATTTAATATGAAAAAACAAATTCTAATAGATATGGACGGCGTGTTGGCCGACATCTATATGCAGCTTGTAAATTACGAGGAACGGGCAACAGGAAAGAAGCTCGACTTAAAGTCGCTTGAGGGGATAACCGAATCAAAGGCTTTTTCCACATACAGGGAATGTTTGTCGCAAAAGGGCTTTTTTGAAGACGCGCCCGTTATGGACGGGTCTGTCGAAGCTCTCGAATATTTAAATGAAAAACACCGCGTATTGATTGTTTCCGCCGCGACTGAATATCCTAACAGCCTTATCGAAAAACAAAACTGGCTGGCAAAAAATTTTCCGTTTATATCGTGGCGGCAAATTGTTTTTTGCGGGGTAAAGGATTTTATCCGCGGCGACGCCATGATAGACGACCACTTGAGGCACTTGGAGTCGTTTTCTGGACAAACCAAGATTCTATATGCACAGCCGCATAATGTCGGTTCCATTTCAGATTCCGTTGTCCGCGCGGATTGGCGCGAGATAGTTTCAATGTTTTAGTTCTGGCTGGGCGCAAAAAAGCGCCGCAGGCGGAAAATCCGCGGCGGCGCCTAACATTTCAGCGGGCGGGGTTTATTTAGCCTTAACGACTTTGTTTCCGGCAACAAGTATGTCTTTTGAAGTCGTAGGATCTACGTAAACTCCCGGATTGGGAACCCACGGGCTTTCAATGTATGTATTGTTGATTATCCGCGTATTTTGCGAATGGGAAATGTAAAAACACCCCCTGTAGGAGAATTTGTTTTTACGTTCCGTTTCGTTTATAAAAGTATTGTTAAGCCAGGTAACGTTGCTTGTGGAAGTTATTATTGCGACGAGTCCAAAGGTATCTTTAAAGGTATTGGATTCAAAGAGTATATTGGATAGAATCGGGTATTGAGTATGTTCGCTTGTGGGGTCGGTTTTCATATATACGCCCATATATACATCCATGGCTTTTCCGCCTATTTTACGGTTTGTTGGATTTACGCTGTCGAATGTGCAGTTGCGGAAAACAACATTGTCCACTCCGTAGCCTTCGCTCCACACGTTGAACGTATAACCTGTTTCTATGTGGACGGCCCCTATTTCGTTGTGCTCAAACCTGCAATTTTCTATTGTTACGTCCCGGCATAATACGAGGGCTGCGCGGGCTTTGTTGTCGTGGAAATAGCAGTTGCGCAGAATCATGTTGCGGGTGTCGTATTTCCAGTTGAACAAAATGAACCCGTCGAAGAGCTGTTCGGGGACTTTGTCTTCAAAAGTAATGTCGTGCACGCCGTCGCTTATAGTTTTTATCGCGGATATTTTAGATTTGAATCCGCTGGGAGAAAAGTCTCCTTGGCGCAATTCAACCAAATCGCCTTTTGAATAGTTGTATATGCGCGGGCAGTTTTGAGTTCTTACGGTATTTTCTCCAATTTTTCTGGCGAATGCGGAGCAGTCGTGCATATTGATACAGTCGTCGGCTCCGCGCTCGAACTCGCAATTTATAAGTTTCCCGAATCCGCATGAATTTGTTATATGCAAGTGGTCGGCGGTAGTTGTAATCGGGCGCAGCGGGCGGTCCTTGGGAGACATGACGTTTACATTGACTAACTGCCAGTATTTTTGAGTTCCGCCTATTACGAACGCGCAGCCGCTGCATCCGTAAATGTTTACATTTTCCATTGTGAGGTTGACATTGTTGTCCAGAGTAACTCCTCCCATTTCGTAGTAAGAATGCTGAATTCTGTAAAGCGTCCCTACGGGCAGTGGGACATCGCTGTAAATGCGCAGGACGTTGTCTGAAAGCCATTCGGTCTTCGGGATATTTGTCCCTCGGAAAACCTCGAAACCCGCGCTGGGTTGGTCCTCTACTCCAACGGCTTTGCGCGCGGGGTCGTAAGAAGACATAACGGCAATTCTAACATTGCGCTGTGGAAAGCGTTCATAGTCTATGAATTTTATGTCGATGTACGGTTGGGGAGATTTTTCGTTCGCGACGACTTCTACTATGCTGCCGAGCGGATCATTAGCCCAGTCCCAATCGAAATTAAAATTGCAAAATTTTACGCGTTCGCAATCTCTTATGCGCAAGTTGGTTCCGTTCCTCTTGTTGTAAATGAAAGTAGAGCCGTTTGCGTCGAACGTCAAATCCTTCACGCCATCAAAGACGATGCTTCCGTCCTTGTTTATGAAATACGTGCCGCGCTCAACGACGAGTTTTGAAGCGCCTATTTTTTTGCAGTGGGCGATGGCTTTATTTATGGCGTCTTGCGGATCTGGACAATCTTGCGATAGCCCAAAATCTTTGGCGTTTACTATAACGTCGTTTTTAGGGGAGGGCAGTTGCACTTCAAATTCCTTGGCTCCCGCGGGAAGTTTCCCGAGTTTTCCAGTATAGCGGGAAGTTTGCGCTGTTATTGGGTAGAAGTCCCTTTGCGTTTCTAGAAGTTTAACTGAGTAAATTTTGGCTTTTGTGGCGCGCGGAGTATGTATTGAAAGCGAATAATTTTCGCAATTAGGCGGCGTGGAAAAGTCTATCGACAACGAGCGGCGGGATTGTTCGTATTCGTTGTGGTAGAGTATGTCGGAGCTTGCCGGAAAGCTCTTTGAATTGCGCACTATTATGTGCAGGAAGCAGTCTTCGGGTTGGTTTTTCTCCAATTCGCACTCTATTTTTAGCGTGTAGTTTTTTTCCGGTTTTAAGAGGCCGTCCTTCATTGTAAACACGGGCGTCCAAGCATTTAAAACGGTTGATATTTCCAATTCTCCGCCGGCATTGAATTTTGCGAACTTGTTGTTGATTTTTGCGTCGCTTGAATGCAATAAATCGACTGCAGTGGAATTCCCGCCCGATTTTATCGGATCGGTTATCTGGGGCGCACACGCACAAATAAGCGCGCACGCCGCAAACGCGCAAATTAGTATTTTTTTCATAGCTTGTTGTTTTTGAATTTTTTCTTGAACGTTAAAATGCGCTGCAAATGCAATGCGGGCTATTTTTTTTCCTCCAGCCTGTTTCCAGCCACAAGCAGATTTTTTGTAGTGCTTGTTTCAGCGAATACCCCGGGTTTTGCGACATAGTTTGACTTTATCCATACGTTGTTTACAATCTTTGTGTTTTGCGAGTACGCAACCCAGAACCCCCCTCGGTAGTCAACTTCGTTTTTGCGCGGAGTGTCGTTTATAATAATGTTGTCTTTAAAAATGACATTTCCAGTGGAAGTAATAAAGGCGACCAATCCGGCTGAGTTTTTAAATTCGTTGTTTTCAAACATAGATCGGAAGAGCGTCGTGTAGGGAAAGAGTGTTGA
>CALXLN010000076.1 GCA_944389215.1 uncultured Opitutales bacterium | reverse complement strand
ATTTCGGAAACGCCGCCGCAAAAGGCGGCGGAGGCAAAAAACAGGATAGCGGGCGGACAAATCAGCTTTTTCATGAACTTCCAATATTTTTTGCGCGCCGCAGCGTCAATGAAATTTCGCCGCGGTGACCGCCGCAAATGTTCCGGCGCGCGTCCGGCAATTTGCCGTTTGCGGGCTCGGGGCGGCGTTTTTCGCCCCGAAAATTTGCCCCGTCAAAATTTTTCCTCCGCCGCGGTCGGGTTCGGAAAATTTTTGGCGGGCGCGCGCGGCAAAAAAGCTATTTCAAATTATAGTATGCGAATTTTTCCGAGCCGTCCGGAGATTTCCACGATATTCTGTACTTCCCCCTGAATCCGCGGAATTTTATGTCGCCGTTAGCGTCGGGAAGTGTGTCGAGGCTCGTTTTCCACTCCTTGTTGATTAGCTCGTCGAGGGCGAAAAAGGCGGGCTTGGGGTTCATTCCGCGCGTGAAAAGCCCCGATATGGCGGGTTCTTTCGGGGCGCCGCAGTCGTCGAGCACATTCCACCACGTAATGCCCATTGAGGGCTTTTGGCTGAACCAGATTCTATAGAGGTTTCTGGCGACTATCGCCTGCACCATGCGCCCGCGCTCGGTGTCGTCGGGGGCGGAGATGGTGATTTCGCTCATATGTATCGGCTTGCCGGCGGCGCCTATCTTTTGGAAATCCTCCCAGATTTGCTTCGGGGCGACTTTGCGCATGTGCATTTCGTAGGAGGCGTTTTTGGGCTCGTCTCCGTTTGCGATGGCGCCGATTATCGCGGGGTCGAAAATGTGCATCTGCCAGCCTACTATGTCGATTTTGCACCCGCGCGAGACGAGGTCTTTTATTTGTTCGCCGTATTTGTCGAGGTAAAACGGCCCGTAGGGATTTTCGTTTATGTTGAGTTTTACGCTTTCGGGAAAGCGTTTTTGCGCTTCACGGAAGCCCTTGAACGTGTAGTCGGCGGGCATAAAGCCGTAGCGGGGGTTTTTGCAGAATACCCCGCCGGCGTTCATGCTTCCCTCGGCAAATTCCTGGAGGCTCTCGTTTACGACGTCCCAGCTGTCGACTCTGCCGCCGTAGTATTCCGCGAGTTCCGCGATGCGCTTGGCGAACGCCTTTTCAAAATTGCGCCCGAAATTCGGCATGTATTTGTCGAACTCTTCTGAGGTCATCTTGCGGTAGAAATCGGTGTATTGTTCGGGGACGTTTTTTACGTCGCGCCTGATTGGCGATTTCAGTATCTTTGCGAGCTTTTCCTTCTCGCCGCCCTCGGCGCATTTGTCGAAGAGCCATGCGGGAATGCTGTACGAGCGGTTGCCCCAGACGAGCGTGTGCCCGTGGACGCGCACGCCCCTGGCTTTCAGGAAATCGATTACGGGGTCAGTCGGAGGGCGGCGCCAATGGATTTGCCCTTTGGGGTCCCCGCACTTTTCCCAAAATTCCTGAGAATCCCAATACTCGCCGCGGTAGCGGGGGCGGCCGTCCTGCATTTCAAATTTGTCCCAGTAAAACGCGACGGTGGCGGAGTTGAAGAGCGTGCCGAAGAGCGACCTGTATTTGGCGTTGAGCGTTTTATCGCCGAGCTGGTCGAAATTGAATATGTGCGCCCCGAAGAAAAATTCGTGGGAAATCTGCTCGACGCGGACTTTTGAGCCCTTTTCGATTTCCCCGACTTTGAATGAGGCGTCAGCCTTGCGGTTGGCCTCGATGTCGGCGTCTATTTTCTTCTGGACCTCGGGATTCCACAGATCCCAATACTTTTGGGACATCACTTTGCCGGAGTCCTCCTCCGCGCTTTTTGGGATTTTTATTTCGGCGTTAGCCGCAAGCGCGGCGAGATGGGCGGCGAGCAATGCAAATGCGATTTTTTTCATGGAAAAACAATTAAAGGCATTTGCAAAAGCTTTCAAGAGGCAATTCCGGCAAAAAACGGTAAACAGTTAATTTATTCGGCGCCCGAATACCGCCCGGGAAAATGGAAAATAAGGGGCAAAAGCGCCCCGTTTTTTTATTTCCCCTGGCTTGGCGAGGCCGGGAAATTTTTCTTTTTAATGAAATTTTATTGCGTACCGCCAATAGGCGGCCGCGCAGGATAGAATGCGCCGCAAACGCGCGCCCGTTCTGCATGGCCGCGACTTTATCGCGGGGAATTCATGGGATTTTTTTGCTTTATCGAATGCGGGTAAACCGGCGGTTTTGCAGGCTCTATGCGGCGTGGGCGCAAAAAAAAGGCGCGCCGTGAAAGCGCGCCCGTTTTTGCGCAGGAATGCGCGGAGCATTCCTGCGTTAATGCGTTCCGCCCTTACTTGGCGATTACGCGAGCCATTTCCAAAACCTTGTTGGAATAGCCCCATTCGTTGTCGTACCAAGAGATGACCTTGACGAATGTCGGGTCGAGCTGGATTCCAGCCTTTGCGTCGAAGATAGAGGTCTTCGGGCAGTTGCGGAAGTCTGTGGAAACTACAGCGTCGTCGGTGTATCCGAGAATACCCTTGAGTTCGCCTTCGGAAGCTTCCTTCATCGCCGCGCAGATTTCTTCGTAAGTGCAGGCTTTGTTGAGTTCAACAGTGAGGTCTACAACCGAAACGTCGGAAGTGGGAACGCGCATCGACATACCGGTGAGCTTGCCGTTGAGTTCGGGAAGAACCTTGCCGACAGCCTTTGCCGCGCCAGTCGAAGACGGAATGATGTTTTCGAGAATTCCGCGTCCGCCGCGCCAGTCTTTCTTTGAGGGGCCGTCAACAGTCTTTTGGGTGGCTGTTGTTGCGTGGACGGTGGTCATCAAACCGCGCTTGATGCCGAACTTGTCGTTGAGAACCTTGGAAATGGGAGCCAAGCAGTTCGTCGTGCAAGAAGCGTTGGAAATGATTTTCTGTCCGGCGTAGGTCTTGTCGTTTACACCATAGACGAACATCGGGGTTCCATCCTTGGAGGGAGCCGACATAATAACTTTTTTCGCGCCGGCCTTGAGGTGCGCGGAAGCCAGTTCTTCGGTGAGGAAGAAACCGGTGGATTCGACTACGACATCGGCGTCAACTTCGTCCCATTTAAGATTTGCGGGATCCTTTTCGGCCGTAATGCGGATTTTCTTGCCGTTTACGACGAGATTGCTGCCTTCTACCGACACATCGCCTGCGAATCTTCCGTGTACGGAGTCGTATTTGAGCATATATGCCAAATAATCGGGATCGAGGAGGTCGTTGATGCCGACGATCTCAATATCGTTTGCAAAATTTTCCACAGCAGCGCGGAAAACCATGCGGCCAATACGGCCAAAACCGTTAATGCCTACTTTGATTGCCATTGTTATTTCTTTCTATTACTATTTGGGTTAATTAAAAATTACTTTCGATTATTTCAAGCTGTTTGTTTCTTGCAACACTTTTTTTAGAAAATTTTTTTAATTGTTACGTTTTTGTACATTCCTTTATGAAATTTTTGAGGTTGAATCTCCTAAGTAATTGTAAACTAGGAATATATTTTAGTATGCGCGCAAAAGTTCCCGCGCGCATTGCCATTGAGTCTGGACGCATTGTAGATTTGGAAGCGGGAAATAGGTCGAAAATATTTATAGCGTATTTTACATTAAATTTTTATTTGCGCGCAAGGCCGCCGGAGCAATGGAATTTTTCAAAGAATCTAGAAAACCTTTTCATATTGTTTTAGATTGCTTATTGCTGGGGCAGAAAAAAACGCGGAATCTTTTTTTTAGCCGGTATTGCCGGTATTTGGCAGTTTATTCGTTCGCAAGGCAAACTAAAAAAATCACTACAATACTGGTTGCACTAATCTAATTTTTTTGATAAAACGCACGCGATTTTTATGAAAGATTCAAAAAACAACGATATGCCGCAACAGGCTAAATTCCGCAAAGACAGGTTTGTAATTTTTGTTTACGCACTTGTGGCGATTATTTTCGTTTTGCAGTTTGTCATAATATTTTATTCCGAAATTTTCTAATTTATAAAAAATGTTTCAAGACGACCAGATTTTTTCCGTATTTATGTTCGCGGTTTCCGCATATCTATTCTATATGTGGTGGGACGACTTGCGCTATTACAAAAAAAACGGGGGCAAAATCCGCCGCGGAGCCTTCGCAGGGGCAACTTCGGTGCCTTTTAAATATTGCCTCTGGGGGGCGGTTGCTGCGCTGTTGCTGCTGGCGCTGCACGTTTCCACAGAATATTCTTTGGGCGTCGTGTCGGAGCAAACTTCGTTCTCTTATTGGGCGATATTTTCGTGGATTGCGGCGGCGTTTGTCGAGGAGCTGATTTTCCGCGGCTATCTTGTCGTGCAAAATAGGGGGGTAGTCGCTTTGGCTCTTAGCATATTGTTTTTCTCGCTGCTCTTTGCTTTGGCGCATCCGTTTGTTTGGAACTATGAGATTCCAGAGGGGGCTTGGCTATTTGACGGCGTTTGGATTTTCGATTTTTCCGCGCAGCCAATACTTAGCACCATCGCGATATTCGAGTGCTCTTTGCTCTTTTATATTTTGAGGTTTATGCCGCAAAATCCCAACCGCTCCATAATGCCCTGCATAATGGCGCACGCTGCTTACAATACGGGAGTGTATTTGGTCAAATTGGCGCAGGGGTTTATAGCTTAATGGATTTCCTTAAAAAGAATTTTCTTTTTTTGGCGCCGATGGCGGGCTATACAAACGGAGCCTGCAGGAAAATATTTAGAGAGTACGGCGCCGACGGGGTTGTCAGCGAGTTCGTGTACAGCCGCGCTGTCTTAAGCGGAGCGGGCAGGGTTCTGGAAAAACTCAAGATTGAAGACTGCGAGCGCCCTGTGGGAATTCAGATTTTCGGTTCCGACCCGCGCGAAATGGCGGATGCCGCTGTTGCGGTTAAAGATATGCTGCATCCGGATTTTATCGACATAAACTTCGGCTGTCCCGCGCCCAACGCCGTAAAAGCGGGGGCTGGCAGCGCGCTTCTAAAAGACCCGCCGCTGATGGCAAAAATAGCGCGCGCCATGGCGGACGCCCTGGGAGATTTGCCGCTTACTGCAAAAATGCGGACCGGCTGGAGCTCCGATTCTATTGTCCTGCCCGACGCCGCAAAAATGCTTCAAGATTCCGGAGTGCGGATGTTGGCTGTTCACGGCAGGACAAAAGCTCAGGGATATGAGGGCGAAGCAGACTGGGATTTAATAGAGCTTACGGCGCGCTCGCTGAAAATTCCGGTAATAGGCAATGGCTCGGCGGAGAAGCTTCCTTCGAGGCGTCTGGCGGAATCGCCGTGTTTGGGTTTTATGGTAGGGCGGGCTGCGCTGGGCAATCCTTGGATATTTTCGCAGATGAAGTCGCGCTTGGAAAATCCTGAAATTGTTCCGGACGAGCCGTCGGCTTCTGACCGCGCTAAACTTGCATTGCGCTACGCGGACCTTGTTGCGTCGGCGAACTATTCTGGGATATCTTCCGAAAATCTAACCCACGCAAGGAGTCAAATTATGCGCTTTTTGAAAAATGCCGAAGGATTTAAAAGGTTGCGCGCGGGGCTTAAAACGGTAAATTCCATCGGCGAATTAAGGGAACTTTTATGCGAATACGTCCGACAGTGATATTATTGTTGATTTCCGCCGCTTTCGCTTGCGCCGAGAGCGCGTCGGAATTTATGAGAAAGGGGATGGAGTTTTTTCTCCGCGGAGACTACGATTCCGCAAAACAAATGTTCATAAACGTTAAGGACGCCGATTCGCAAACATTGGGGGCGTCTGCGTACTATTTGGGCGCGATTGCAGCAAACGCCGGCGACGATGCCGCTTATAAATATTTTGGCGAAGCTATAAATTCCGCTCCCGAAGAAATAAAAAAATCCGCGCTTTTGCAATATGTGAAGTTTGCAATCGCCAACGCCAACTGGAAAGGCGCAATTTCGGCTGTGGAGGCGCATCCGAAAATCGCAGAGGGCGATTCGCAGTTGGCTTATCTTTACGCCGACGCTCTTTACGAGTCGGGGAATAAGGGCGGCGCAAAAGCGGCTCTTGAAAAAATGTTGTCAGATAATTTCGAGAAAAAAGGCTCTATTGGCGCGGATATGTTCGCCGATTCATTCGCAAAAGGCTTGCCGCTTGCAAAGTCTGTAGATTTATCCAAATTGCCGGCGTCCGATCCGGCGGCTAAAGCCCGCCTGGAAATAGCTTCAGGCAAACCCGTATCGCAGCCGCAGGCGGAAATAAGCTTGCTGGCGCAGGCTTTGCTTGCGGCGCAAAGCGGCAAAGTAGACGCGGAACTTCTAAAGTCTGAGGCAAAGGAGCTTAGGGCGTCTCCGTTTGCGTGGCGCGCAGCGTTCGAGCTTGCAAATATGGAGTTTAAAAATAAAGATTACACAGCCGCAGAAACTTACGCAAAGGACGCCCAGCTGCTTGCGCCGCCTGACATAGGGCTGGTTTATCCGGTCATAATGCTGCGCGCCGACGCATTGCGACTCCAAAAAAAATACGACGACGCATGCCATCTTTACTTGAAAATCGCAATGAGCAAAGAGTGCAGGGGCGAACCGCAGGCGGAGTCGCTTTATAAGACGGGCCTTTGCTGGTACGAACAAGGCGAATGGGGAAAGGCGCACGCCTATTTCCAGAGGGTCTTTGTGGGATATTTCAAGTTCGAATACTGGGGGGCAAGGGCTTATTACTACGACGCGCGGGCGCTATATTCGCTGAAGCTGCGCCGCGACGCAAACGCTACTTTGGTCGAGTATTTCCGCCGCGCAAAAGATAAAAATTCGCAAATATACCAAGAGGCTAAAAAGTTTTACGACCAAATATAAGCTTGTTGACAAAGTTTCCCGCGTGTACTTAAGATATAAGCATATAAACGCCGCTTTTAGGGCGTTTATTGCCATTCTTATGAAAAATATTTTAAAGGGGAAATTTTTGAGGGTTGTATTTTGCGGTTTAAGCGTTTGTTTCGTTTGCGCTTTGGCGTCTTGTGCGGGAAGCGGCGCGGAAGGAGGAATAGACAGGTCGGCGGAGGTTTTGTCTGCCCCGGGTGTCGTAAATTTGGCTTCGTCTTCCGGCGGCTATGCGCAAGTGCGAAATTTTAAATCGCCTAAAAAGCCGGGCGATATCGAGGACTACAGCGCGAAATTGGAATTGCCTAAGTTTGAAAAAATGTGGTTTGCGTCCGCCGATTCGATGTATTCCGAGTCGTTCCCGTATACCGCAAACAGGTTGAATCCGTGGATTGTGGGCCCCGATTTTTCCGCCGAATTTGACAAGAGCCCATCGCAAGACGCCGTCTATCAGGGCGCGGGGCGCAACGGGCAATACGCCCTTCTCAAACTTTCCGGCGGCGAGTATCTTGCGCTCTTGCCGCTTACTGCGGGAGATTCAATGGCGTGGCTCTACGCAGGCAAAGACAATATTCTGCGGATAAAAGCGTCTAATTTTGGCACGGAAAAACTCGACGGCGATATTCCGCTTTTGGCTTGGGCGCGCGATAAAAATCCGTACAAGGCGGTTCGCCGCGCTTGGGAAATCGCAGCAGGCGTGCCGGCGTTGGAGGGAAAAATAAGGCTGGTTTCACAAAAGGAATATCCGGAGCCGTTCAAGTACCTCGGATGGTGCAGTTGGGAACAGTACCATAAAAATATAGATTCTAAATTGTTGTGCGGGGCCGTTGACAAAATTCACGCAAGCGGCATTCCCATAAGGTGGGTTCTCGTTGACGACGGTTTTCAAACCGAGGAAAAACTCCGCTTAAAAAGCTTTTCTCCCGATCCAAAAAAATTTCCCGACGGATGGGAGCCCCTTATAAAAAAGCGCAATCCCGACGGCGTAAAATGGTTCGGGTTATGGCACTGCTATTACGGATTGTGGAACGGAATTTCGCCGGACAACGACTTCGGGGACTTGAACAAGTCGCTTGTCAAAATTTCCGACGGCGTGCTGATGCCCGGAAAATCCGAGGGCGACGCGAAAGAGTTTTACGGCGCTTTCATCGGGTCGGTCGCGGATTCCGGATTTGATTTCGTTAAAATAGACGTTCAAACGGGTTTCATCCGCCATTTTAAAAACCAGCCCAACGCAGTGCGCGCCAACAATTGGTGCTCCCGCGCGCTTGAAAATGCATGCGGAGAGCGGCTCGCCGGAATAATAAATTGCATGGCGCACAACGGTGCCACATTCTTTAATTCATCGCAGAGCTCTGTCATAAGATGCTCGGTGGACTATTTCAAAGGCAAACCAAACACGGCAAAGTCGCATTTGTACCAGTCGTATCAAAATTCGGTATGGTTGTCGCACGTATTTTATCCTGACCACGACATGTTCCATTCAAGCGACGCGGCGTCGGCGCGGGATATGGCTATATCAAAGGCTCTTTCGGCGGCCCCCGTATATTTGTCCGACGCCCCGGAAGACTTTGTAAAAGACCTTATAATGCGCCTTTGCTTTGACGATGGGGAAATCCTGCGCCCGCTGGCTCCAGCGGTTCCATTGCCGGACAGCATATTCTCGAAGCCGCTTTCAAATAGGAAAAATTCCTACCGCGTAATAGCCCCGCTGAAAAACGGATGCGCTGCCGTGATGCTGCACAATCTTTGCCAATATCCGGACAAGAATCCGAAGTTTTCAAACGGCATGAGCCTGACTACTCCAGACCTCCAAGTAAATTCCGGTTCCCCAATTCCGCAGAATTCGCACATATCGCCTGCGGATTATATTTACGCAGGTTCAATGCTCCCCGAAAAAACAGATTTTGAAATTCCGCAGGAGGGATTGGCGTATTACGATTGGTACGCAAAAAAAGGCGGCAAGCTCGACCGCGAAATAAAATTTGTCTTGGAGCGCCCGCTTGAGGGAAGGCTCTTGCTGGTGGCTCCCATTTCAAACGGTTGGGCGGTTTTCGGGGCGACCGATAAGTTTCTCGCTCCTGTTGCGGTGGATTTTGTCAGGTGCGGTGTTTCGGGTTGCGAACTTGAGATACGGGACGGCGGAGAGTTTGCAATATACCTAGCCGAAGGCCGTCCGAAAAGCGATGCGACTTCATTTGAAAGCCTAGGCGGAGGCTTGTGGCGTGGGACTGCGCCTAAGGGGAAATTTTTTATCGAAAAAACTATGTAGAAACCAAACGCGGGTAATTTTATGAAATATATGGTGGAGAAATTTCTTTTTTTTGCGCTGCTGGCGTCGCCTCTAGCGGCCCAATCGGCGACTGTTTTTCAAATAGGAAATCCCGACGGATATTCCTCTGAATTTAGGCTGTTTAGAAATTTGGGCGACGACCGCCACCGCTACGAGGACGGCTACGACGAAGAACACCGCAGCTTCAGGGATATAGACGGTGCCTTGAAGTTTTTTTCAAAGCCTGTTGTTTATACCGTAGGCAAGTCTAATGTTAGGGACTGGCCTTTTGTCCATCCTATTGCAAATTGCGAATGGGCGGGGGTAGGTGTGGAACCCAAAGCGTTTAAAATAGAGTTTGACACTCCTAAAAACATAGCCCAATCAGGATATTATTTTAAAATGGGCTTTACGGATTCCGCCCCGACCGGAGGTTTTTCTATGAAAATTTCCCTAAACGGCAAGCCCGTTGGGGCGCGCGGCGGCATTTATAAATTCGGGTGGAGAAACGGTGGTTTCTACGCCCCCGCAGGCGCGAATCTTTTGTCTTTTCCGTTGACCTGGGGGGTGCCGAGTTCTGTAGAGCCTATAAAAATTCCAGCCGATCTCTTGAAAAAAGACGGCACAAAAAACGTTTTGGAGATAACCCCGGATTTCGACCGCAAAACCAGGATGAAAATTTGGGCGACATACGATTGGCTGGAGCTCTCCGACAAGCCCGATATGCCCAAGATTCCCGACAGGCGCTCCGAGCTTCCCGCAAAGGCGATAGAGGCAATGGGCACGGAGGAAATCGTATTCTGCACGCGCGGCAACGGCAGGGATTGGCATTGGTACGCCAATTACGGCAAGAGCGTGTGTTCCGATACGGGCATTCCGCAAATCGACAGGCATTTCAACCAGGAGCTCTTCAGCCGTTTGGGCGGCAAACTTGCCGTCTACAATTTGAAAACCGGAAAAATACGCTACTTGATTGACGACCCAAAAGGTTGCGTCCGCGATCCTCAGGTTTCATACGACGGCAAAAAAATAATTTTTTCCTACCGCAAAGGCGACGACGATTTGTTCCACATTTACGAGATAGATGTTGACGGAAAGAATTTGACAAAGCTTCCTTTCGCGGGGAATTGGAACGACATAGAGCCGTGCTATATGCCCAACGGCGATATTCTTTACACGTCCGACCGCCTTAATAAAACCGTGCAGTGCTTCTACGTTCCCGTGTCCAACCTGCACAGATGGTTTAGGGAGGAGAATTTAATCGCCTGCATAACGGTAAATCCCGACGTCGACAACCGCCCCGAAATAATGCCCGACGGCAGAATAATATACATGCGCTGGGACTACAACCACCGCACGCAGCTTGGCTACCACAACCTTTGGACAATAGGTCCAGACGGCTACGGCGACATGATTTATCTTGGCAATGAAAAACCCGGCGGACTCTACATAGCCGCAAAACCTCTTCCGGACAAAGAGGGCATATTATTTACCCTTGCGCCAGGGCACGGCATAAAGGACCATTGCGGCAACATTGCCCGCGCGGTAGCACCCTTCGACCCAAGCGATCCGCACGCGTTTGAATTTGTCAGCGGAGAATACTATCCGCGCTATTACGATCCTTATCCTTTAAAAGGGGATTTAACGCTCGCCACCGACGGAGATAGGATTGTCGTTATGAGCGAGGGCGGACAGTTTTACGACTCGTTCCCGTTGCCCGAGGACCTTTTTAAGACCGATGTCGAGACATATTATACCGTGGTCCAGAACAAGCAGGGGAGAGTTCCCAAATGCAGAATTTTAATCCGCAATCCGCAGCCGTTGGCGCCGCGCAAGGCTCCGCAAATGCGTCCGGATATGGCGGATTTCTCCCAAAAAACCGCAACCGTGTTTATGCAAGACGTTTATCACGGGCGCAAAATGGCGGACGTGAAAAGGGGGACCATAAAGAAATTGATGATAACACAGATGCTTCCCGAACCCGTGCATTACCACGGCGGATTTCATCCAATAAATTTTCAAGGAGGATTTGCCCTTGAAAAAGTTTTGGGTACGGTTCCCGTACATCCCGACGGCTCCGCATTTTTCGAGGTTCCCGCAAGCAAAGCTTTGGCTTTTGTCGCCTTGGACGAAAACGGCAACGCAGTAAAGAGAATGCAGAGTTTTACCGGATTTGCTCCGGGAACTTCCGCAAGCTGCATTGGCTGCCACGAACGCCGGACTGAAGCGCCTATACGCAAGCAGGCAAATCCGCTCGCATACGGCAAGCTTTCTAAAATCGAGAAAATCGACGGCGTTCCAGAAATGATAGACTACATGCGACACGTTCAGCCGCTATTCGACAAGTACTGCGTAAAATGCCATAATCCGCGCAATGCCAACGCAGGTGTAATTATGACCGGAGACTTGAGCCCCCATTACATACAGTCGCGTTTTGTTCTTGCAGTGTACGGCCAGCTAAATACCGGATTTAATAAATGGGGCAACCAATTGCCTTACACTTTCGGTTCTGGCGGAAGCAAATTGATGCGCAAGGCAGAGGGCGGGCACCATAACGATAAATTTGAACAAAAAGATTTGAATCTTTTGCGCGCATGGCTCGATACAGGCTCATTCCAAGTTGGCACATACGCCATGGCGGGAACCGGATTTTTGCACAACGATTACGAAGGCGGTTCTTGGGTTGTGGAAGCCGACATTCCCGACTCTGTCCGCAAGATAAACGAAGTTGTATCCGTAATATGCGGCAAATGCCACAAAGAGCCCAATTCCAAGCCCGCCGCATTCTGGTGGAATCCCTATCAAAAATTGCGCAAGCCGGACGGAAAAGGTGGTTTTACCGACAGCAAATACATCCGCGACGTGCTTTATAATTTAACTACTCCGGAGGAATCTGTGGTATTGCTAGTTCCGTTGGCGAAGGAACACGGCGGTTTGGCTGAAGGGGTTGAAAAGAAGTCGCATCCGGTTGTGTTCAAAGATAAAAACGACTACGAATACAAAAAGATGCTTTCCGGCATACGCGAAGTTTCGGAACATATGAAAAAGACTTCGCCATTCCAAACAGAGAAAAACTTCTTTCCCACAAAAGGCTACATAAAAGTACTGCAAAAGTGTGGAATAATTCCTGCCGATTACGATTATAAAACGCCTGTGGACGCCATGGAGCTGGACGAAAAATACTTTAAGTGGCAGGAGGAAAATATTATAAAGAAGCTCGATTAATTTTCGTTGTTGCTGCATTGCTGCTTTTATGGACTCAGCTTGCGCGCTTTGCCGTTAAAAAGCTTTTGCGCAATGGGCGGCTGCGCGTTGCTGAACGTTTGAAAAAAGTTGGGGAATCCGCGCGGAGCAAGTCGGGGAATCCGCGCGCCGCAAGTTGGGGAATCTGCGCGCAGCAGCAGTCCATTGCGGGCGGTTGCAGAACCTGTCTGGGAACGTTTCGGCTAGATTAAAAATTGACAGTTCTGACGCTGGCGCAGCATTAAAATAATAGAATTTTAATTGCGCGCCGGGCGGTTGCGGGGCGGAAATTTTTTAATCTCCGCTAGATGTGTCTTCCGACTTCTTCCCGTCGAGCGGAATTTCTATGGACAAAATCAATTTCTGCTCGTTTTTAATCGCCAGCGACGAGTTTATCGTGTCAAAGTCGTTGGTTAGCCTGAGCGCGATGGAAACAACCTCTTTGGGGGCGAAAACCAGCCCTACCATGACATATGCTGTCCCGCTTCTTGCGGTTTCCAAATCCATGCCGAAGTATCCTTGGTGTTCAAGCCTCAATAGGTCGGTGATGTCCCATGTTAGGGTTTCAGATAGGAAAAGCATGGGGATGTAGTGCCTGTCGTAGTCGGCTGCGTCCAGATACCTTCCGCCGGGACCTGCGGATGCCGACCATTCGAGCCCTATCGACGGTATTTTAAAGTCGTAGCCCAAACCTATGCTGGAATCTACCTGCAGTTCTATTCCCTTTATGGAATCGTGCCTGTACGAGGACATTGTGGTGAAATACCATCCTGAATTATAATTGTTTTCGGGCGCGTCCAAAAAATTCCATTTGTATGTGGCGTTTGCGCCGTATTTGTCGGTTACGACGCTTTCCACGCCGTCGAAGGTCTTTTGCCATTCGTAATTGTAGAATCCGCTTGCCGAAAAGCTCATTGTTTTCCATTCTTTTGTTGCGAATCCGGAAAAGTAATAGCTGTTTTTCCGCAGTGTGGAGATTTCGTTCGAGATTCCTGCGGTAATTTTCATTTCAAGATCTTGCGGAAGAATTTGCTCCAACAGTTGCCTGTATTCTTCGGTGAACTCTTTAAATCCTCTGTATATGGGGTTGTTTCTGCCTATGACGGATTTCTCTGTGCCGAAAAACGGCCTCCATTCTTCGTCGTTTCCGTTGTTTGAGCCTGAAGTTTGGGAGTCAGTCCCGTCTATCGGGACGACTGCGACTTCTTCTTGGGCAGGAGTGATTTCATTTACAATTATGCAGGTTGGAACTTTTATTTTTGCGTACGAATTTTGGATTTCAACGAAATCGTCGTCGCGCGCAAGAACCTCTCCTATCAAGGTTTCTCCAGTGTTCAGCTGCAGGGTTGTAAATGGCTCCGCGCAAACTGCGCAAACGCCTGCAAACCGGAGCGCTTCGGCAATCGCTCCGGCGCAAAACAGCGCGCGCATGATTCTCATCTTTAACATGAAACATTCTTTTTATCGCATAATTCCCGCTTTGGGCAACAGAATTTTTAAACCGTTTTTTTTACTTGAAAGAGGGGAATGGTTTTGCGAGTCTGAATGGATGTCAGAGACGGGAAAGATAGATATAGATTACGTCGCAAAACTCGCGCGCATTGAGTTGAACGCCGAAGAAAAAGAAAAGTTTTCAAAACAGCTCGGTCAAATTTTAGAGTATTTTGAAAAATTGTCCGCCATCGACGTTTCAAGCGTCGAGCCAAGCGCCCATGCGCACGCGGTTTACAATGTCTGGCGGGACGATGTCCCATCGGCGCCGATGCCTGTGGAGGACGCCCTAATGAACGCGCCGGCAAAGCGCGACAACCAAATATCGGTGCCGAAGGTTGTAGACGACGCATAAAACCGAGGTTTTTAACCACAATAAAACTTTTAAGTGCACAATGAGCGAAGATATTTTTTATAAAAGCGTAACCGAACTATCCGAAATGCTTTCGACAGGGGATATTTCGGCAGTAGAACTGGCGAAAACCTTTATTGAGCGCAAAAATTCCGTGGACGATAAAGTCGGTGCGTTTATATCGTGCGACGAAAAATCGACATTGGTTGCCGCTGAAAAATCCGACGGGCGCAGGGCAAAGGGAGAGTCGCTGGGAGTTCTGGACGGTATTCCAGTGGGGTTGAAAGATTTGTTGGCAGTGCGCGGTCAGCCGTTGACATGCGCGAGCAAAATGCTTGAAAAATACGTTAGCCCATACACGGGCACAGCCATGGCTAAGCTCGAAAGCAGGGGGGCAGTTTTCTGGGGCCGCCTTAATATGGACGAATTTGCCATGGGGTCTTCTTGCGAAACTAGCGCTTTTATAAAAACCCGCAATCCGTGGAATTTGGAATGCATACCCGGCGGCAGCAGCGGCGGCTCCGCGGCAGCCGTGGCGGCTGGAGAATGCGCATGCAGTCTAGGCAGCGATACGGGCGGTTCTATCCGACAGCCAGCATCCCTTTGCGGCATCGTCGGAATGAAGCCCACATACGGGTTGGTAAGCCGTTTCGGCTTGGCTGCGTTCGCCTCGTCGCTCGATCAAATAGGCCCGTTTGCGCGTTCGGTCGAAGACGCTGCAATATTGCTGGAGGCGGTTGCGGGATACGACCGATTGGACTCAACGAGCTTTAATGTCGAAATACCCGATTATCGCGCGGCGCTTTCAACGGAGTCGCTCAAGGGAAAGAAAATCGGCGTTCCAAAGGAGTATTTCGGCGTAGGCATTTCTTCCGAGGTTAGCGGGCTTGTAAACGCGGCGATATCCCGATGCGTCGAACTCGGCGGTGAAGTTGTGGAAATTTCCCTGCCGCACACGGATTTGGCAATTCCTGTATATTACATTATTGCCACTGCCGAGGCTTCGTCAAATCTCGCCCGCTACGACGGAATCAGGTACACCCATAGAAGTTCCGAGGCAAAAGACATTGTTGACGTTTACTTCAAGAGCCGCGCCGAGGGATTCGGCGAGGAAGTAAAGCGCAGAATTATATTGGGCAGCTACGTCTTAAGCTCCGGATACTACGACGCATATTACTTGCGCGCGCAAAAGGTGCGCACTCTCATACGCGGCGATTTTGAGAAGGCTTTTGAAACCGTGGATGTCATTATGACTCCCACTTCTCCGACAAAAGCTTTCAAATTCGGCGAGAAAACCTCAGATCCCCTCTCAATGTATTTGAGCGATATTTGCACTATCAACGTAAATCTCGCCGGCCTTCCCGGAATATCGGTTCCCTGCGGATTCACATCAGACAATATGCCGGTGGGGTTGCAAATGATTGGCAAGGCTTTCGACGAGGCGTCGTTGCTGTCTTACGCGTACGCTTACGAGCAATCGTGCCAATGGCACAAGGCGCATCCCAAACTTTAGTTTAGGAAAGAGAATTTATTATGGAATACGAAGCGGTTATAGGTCTTGAAGTCCATGTTCAAATCAGGACAAAGACAAAGATGTTTACGTCGGTTGAGCACAAGTTCGCGGAGCCCCCGAATACATTGACCGACCCTGTTATATGGGCCTTTCCAGGCGTTTTGCCGGTGCTTAATTTCGAGGCGATAAAGCGCACGATTGAATTGGGCTTGATGCTCGGATGCCAGATTCCCGAAATTACAAAATGGGACAGAAAAAATTATTTTTATCCCGACAGCCCCAAAAATTACCAGCTCTCGCAGTACGACCAGCCTTTGTGCCTGGGCGGCGGAGTTGAAATAGAGCTTCCCGCCAAAAACGCGTCCGAAATGGGAGAACATAGGATTGTCCGCCTTACTAGGATACATTTGGAGGAGGACGTCGGAAAACTTACGCATTTTAACTCCGATTCTCTCGTCGACTACAACAGGGCAGGAACGCCGCTTATGGAGATAGTCTCGGAGCCGGATATGCATTCTTCCGAAGAAGTATTCGCGTATTTGACGTCTTTAAAGAATACCATTTCGTGCGCGGGAATATCCGATTGCGATATGGAAAAGGGGCAGATGCGCTGCGACGTCAACGTGTCTGTGCGCCCCAAAGGCGCGGAAGAGTTTGGCGTGAAAGTAGAGATGAAAAACATAAATTCCATTTCAAACGCGCGCAACTCTATCGACTACGAAATTAAGCGCCAGATAGAATGTTTGAAAAAGGGCGTGCAAATCGTCCAGGAAACAAGGCGATGGGACGCCCAGTTGGGCGTTACGCAGTCAATGAGAAGCAAGGAGGACGCTCACGACTACCGCTATTTCCCCGATCCGGATTTAATGCCGGTTAAAATTTCCGCGGAGCTTTTGGAGTCCATAAAAGCCAATCTGCCCGAAAGGCCTTTCGACCGCCAGCGCCGGTATATGGCGGACTATTCTCTGCCGTATTCGGTAACTTCTGTAATGTGCCACGACAACGATTTGTGCTCGTATTTTGAGCGCGCAGTAAAAGTGTACGACAAAAATCCGAAGGCCATCGCCAATATGCTCAATAACGATTTGCTGCGCGAACTCGCGTCGGCCGGCGCGGATGAATCCGGTTCCGAAGCGGATTTTGAGGATATTTTCGGGCAGCCCGATTCCAAGGCGGAAGATTCCGCGGCTTTGGCGAAGAAGCGTTTGGCTGCCTGCAAAATAACTCCGGAGACTTTAGCGGGTCTCGTTAAAATAATAGATTCCGGAGTTATTTCCAAACAGATGGCAAAAGACGTCTTTGTGGAAATGTTCAAGACCGGCAAGTCTGCCGGCGAAATAGTTTCTGAAAAAGGCTTGGCGCAGAACAGCGACAGCGGAGAGCTTGAAAAATTCTGCTTGGATGCAATGGCGGCAAATACAAAGGCCGTGGAGCAATTTAAGGCGGGCAATGAAAAGGCGATAAATGCGCTTATCGGGCCCGTTATGAAGGCTTCAAAGGGCAAGGCTAATCCAGCTATGGTTTTGGACATAATGAAAAAACTGATAAGCCAATGACAATTCCGGTTATAGTTGTGCTTGTAATGTTGGCCGCGAAATTTGTAGCGGCTACATATCTGGACATCCTGAACATGCGCTCGGTGCGGGAGCATTCAGGGGAAATTCCGAAATCTTTCAAAGATTTTATGGATTTTGACACATACCGCAAGGGTATTGCATATACTCTCGACAAAACTAAATTCGGTATATTTGAAAGCTTTTGCGGGCTGATATTTCTTTCGCTTGTCCTGGCACTTTGGATTTTGCCAAAGCTGTTCGATTTCGGCATGGATACATTCGGAGTCTCCGTTTTTGGGCAGGCCGTTACGCTCATAGCAATGGCGGTTGTCTTGTCGCTGCCCGATTTGCCGTTTGAACTCTATTCGCAGTTTGTCATAGAGCAGGAGTACGGATTTAACAACAGCACGATAAAGCTTTGGATTGCCGACAAATTCAAAAGTTTGCTCGTGGGCCTTGTTTTAGGCGCCCCGATTCTAACTCTTTTGTTGTGGTTTTCGGAATCTTTCAAGCAGACATGGTGGATATGGGGATTTATTGCGGTTGCGGCCTTCCAAGTATTGATGATAATAGTTTATCCGCGTTTTATAATACCGCTTTTCAATAAGCTGGAAGATTTGCCGGACGGAGAACTTAAAGACAGGCTCTTTGCGCTGGCAGACAGGGGCGGTTTTAAAGCCAGCACCATTCAAGTAATCGACGGCAGCAAGAGGAGCTCGCACTCCAACGCCTACTTTACGGGTTTTGGAAAGTTCCGCCGCATAGTTTTATTCGACACTCTAATTGAGCAGCTGGAGACTCCTGAGCTTGAGGCGGTCTTGGCGCACGAGATAGGCCATTATAAAAAAGGGCACATAGTAAAAATTATGGCAATGAGCTTTGCCATGACATTTTTGACGTTTGCTATAATGGGGTACTTGTCAAATAGCGAATGGTTCTATTTGGGATTCGGATTTTGCGAGGCTTCTGGATTTGGGCCAGTTCTTCTGATGTACTCTCTTTTTGCCGGGGCGTTCACTTTTTGGCTTACGCCTATTTTTAATATTTTTTCGCGCAAAAACGAATACGAGGCCGACAAATTTGCCGCCTTGCTTTGCGGCGGCGGGGAAAGCCTAGTAAGCGCGCTTCGCAAGCTCCACAAGAAAAACCTCGGCAACCTTACGCCCCATCCGCTTTACAGCGCTTTCTATTATTCACATCCAACGCTTTTGGAGCGCCAGGAGGCGCTCTCCAAATAATATTATTGTTGCCTTCGGCGCGCAATTAGGCGATAATCTTATTCAATCGTAACCTGCTTCTTAAATTTATGAAAATCGCGTTGACACAATTTGCGGCGTCGGAACGCCCGGCGGACAATTTGCAAAAGCAAATCGATATGATTTCTTCTGCGGCTGCGGACGGCGCAAAAATCGTATGCACCCAGGAGCTCTTTATGAGCAAGTATTTTTGCATAGATTTGGACGCCGAAAAATTTGCCCTTGCCGAAAAGATTCCGTCTCCCACCACAGACGCCCTTTGCGCTTTGGCAAGGAAATTGGACATAGTAATAATAGCCTCGCTTTTTGAAAACCGCGGCAACGAGATTTATCACAACACAGCCGTTACAATCGACGCCGACGGTCAAATCGCCGCAAAATACCGCAAAATGCACATTCCCCACGACCCGCATTTCGAGGAAAAATATTATTTTACTCCGGGCGATTTGGGATATGGTGCTGCCGGCACAAAATACGGGAAAATAGGCGTCTTGGTATGCTGGGACCAATGGTATCCGGAGGCTGCGCGCGCAACCGCCCTCAAAGGCGCTGAAATAATATTTTATCCGACCGCCATTGGAGGATTAAACGGCGAGTCCGAGGTCGAAGTCGCAAACTTTCACAACGCATGGCAGACAGTCCAGTGCGGGCATGCTGTTGCAAACGGCGCGTATGTCGCGGCTGCAAACAGAGTCGGCGTCGAAAAATCCAAGGACGGTTCGTCGATAAATTTTTGGGGCGGAAGTTTTTGTGCAGACCCGTACGGGAACGTAATTTCAAAAGCCTCAAAATGCATGGAACAAATTTTATTTGCGGATGTCGATTTTAATTTGGTGGGGAATTTTCGCCGCACATGGCCCTTTTTTAGAGACAGGCGCGTGGATTCCTACTCAGTGCTGGAAAAAAAATTTTGCGATTAATTCGACTTGAAGAGGGACGCCAATGAAAAAATATGCAGATTTAAACAGCGTCGTAAAATTTCTGGACGAATATTGCGCAATAGCCGACTATTCCGATTTTGACGGCTCATACAACGGCCTGCAGTTTGAAAACAGCGGAAAGGTAACCCGCATAGTAACGGCTGTCGATGTGGGAATAAGTGAAATCAAGGCCGCGGCGCTGCTTGGCGCAGATTTGCTGCTGGCCCACCACGGAATGTTTTGGACTCCTCCGATACCTTTTGTGCGCCATAATTACGAAAAAATAAAGACCATAATCGACAACGATATGGCAGTTTACGCGGTACATTTGCCGCTAGACGCGCATCCGCAAATCGGAAATAACATTTTAATTGCCAAAGCCCTAAATTTAAAGCCCCTTGGCGGTTGTTTTGAGCACGCCGGCAAGCAGATTGGCGTGATAGCCGAAGCCCCTAAAGCCGGAATTGTAGAGCTTGAGAGGCGTCTAAAGGCTCTGTTTCCCGCCACATACAAGCAAATCCGATTCGGAGGCATAACTCCTTCAAAGGTTGCAATATGTTCGGGCAGTTGCGGGGATGTGGTTGCGCTGCTGCCGGAAATCGGTGTGGATACTTTAATTTGCGGGGAATTAAGGCAGCGCCATTACACAATGGCGCAGGAATTGCGCCTAAATTTATACCCGTGCGGGCATTACGCCACTGAATGTTTCGGAATTATGGCGCTAGGCGAACTTCTTGCAAAACGGTTCGGATTGGAGTGCGACTTTATTGAAATGTCGAATCCGCTCTGATGTTTTTGGCTTTTGCGCGCAGTTTGCACGTAAAAACGGGGTGGGAATTGCGCGCGTTGCCGTTTTGTTTGCGTTTTCGTCTTTGTTTTTATGAGGGATGCAGAAAAAATTCTGCGGAGTTTGCGGTCCCCGGCTGATTATTGGATATTTCGCGCGTTAAACCGCATGGGATTGCTTTAAAATTTGGGTCAATACCAAAGGTTGTGGAATAGGTTGATTTTTTAGATTTGGGGTCAACACCAAAGGTTGTGGAATAGGTTGATTTTTTAGATTTGCCTTTCATAGATTCACCCAGCATTCCACGAGGACTCTCAGTCTGTAATTTTCAAAGTTTCTGTATCCATAGGCTCTGCGTTGTATCAACTTCATCTTGCGGTGGAAGCCTTCCGTTATTCCGTTATTTTTTGTAAATCTCCACATT
>CALXLN010000075.1 GCA_944389215.1 uncultured Opitutales bacterium | reverse complement strand
ACAGTTGGGAAGTTTGGAATATAATGTATGCAATCCCGATAAAAAGCACGCCCAAATGAATTCTGGCGTTTGTTTTAGTTTAGAAAGACTATTTTTTTATTGTATCAATAACTTTTTTTACCAGGGCAGCAAATGCGGCTTCGTCGTTAATGGCCAACTCTGAAAGTTGTTTTCTGTCCATTTCGACATTCATGGCTTTAAGCCCTGCAATAAATAAGCTGTATTTGAGCCCCGCAGCTCGGCAAGCGGCGTTTATGCGGGCTATCCAGAGACTGCGAAATTCGCGGCGGCGGACTCTGCGGTCTCTATAAGCGTATTTTCCTGCGTGTTGAACAGCGTCTTTTGCGTAGCGGAATAGGCGGGATTTATTCCCAAAATATCCTTTTGCCGCTTTCAAAGTGCGCGCCCTACGTTTACGTGAGGCAACTGAACTTGTTACTTTTGGCATGTTTTATCTCCTGTTTTATTTTATGGCCTGGGGGTCGCCTTCACCCTTTTGGCGGTTGTTGTTTTTCTTCAATATTAAGCAAAAGGCATTGCCTTTTTTACGTTAGACGCAACTCCGGGAGTTACGGGCTTGTCATGGCCGGCGGCGCGTTTCTGCTTTATCGTTTTTGCCGAAAGCAGGTGGCGCTTGCCAGGACTTCTGCGCAGAACTTTGCCGGAAGCTGTAATCTTGAAGCGTTTAGCTATTGATTTCTTTGTTTTTTGCATTTTTCTAATGTTTTAGAAATGAAAGCTTGTTATGAAATACTCATTTGTTTTTCTGTAAAGAAAATTTTTAAAAAATTTTTATTTTCATTATTTAGTTGAAATATTACAGGGCAGTGCGGAAATTGGGGAGGTTGAGGACATTGTTTTTGCCTAATTTTATTGCATGCGCGAAGGTAAAAAATACCGGTTGAAGCATTCAAATAATGCATATTTTTAAACGAAGCCGCGCGAAAGGCACCGTGTGAAAGTTCAAATTTTAGGTTGGAATTGGAATATTCCGCTTTGAATAATTTTTACGAAAAAAACCAATATTTTAACCGCCGTGAAATCGTAAACGCCCAGTCAAGAATACGCCAAACGGAAAATAGAACTAGGCAATTTTATTTTATGGTTGAAAATGGAGTTTATTTTGCGGATAAGTGGATACAAGCCGCAAATTTAACGAAACTTTTAGGCCGATTGCATAAAAAAGTCCGTATATTTTTGCTCCGAATATTGCGGCTTAAAAAGTCAACACAAACACATACTTTTAAAACGGCAGACTAATTCCAAAAAAGAGGGTGCCCGCTTCTTTATAGTCAGGCACCCGGATGTTTTATGGGATTATGAGAAAAATTTTAGGTTTAAATTAAGGAGGAGATTCAAAAAGTCAATGCTAAAACGAATTTCTAATGAAATTTTTGTGCCGTACAAACCTAGTTTACTATGAATAGGCGGAGGATTGCAATAATAAAATGCAATTTGGGCGTTAAGCTTAAAAGTTATAGCGTATTGGTCTGGAGATTTAAAAGAATTGGATTAATTTTTATACTATTACTGCCGCGGCCGGCCTAAAAACGATTGTTTCAAGATTCGTGCAGATTAAAAAATGAAATTTTCACGCGCATTTATTCCCTTGTTTTTCGTCCGCGCGCAGCACTGTTGTAGTTTGCGGTTTCAAGGCGGGATTGCTATAATATTTTCGGATTTTAACTCTTTAAAACACCCGAAATACAATATGCAAAAGGGTAAAATTATGGCGGATTGAGCGCTTTATAAAGGCAATATATTTACACAGCGTATAAAGCGTCTGTATTTTATATTGTTGGAAAGAAACGTGGTTTTTTTTGCAAACGGGTAAAAAAGAGTTGAAGATGCGGGGCGGATTTGGCAGATTTGCGAAATGAAAATTTTTAAGCTATCGGCGGTTTTGGCGTCTGCCTTGTTTATTTCGTCTTGCGGCCTTATAGACGAATCTTCTTTTAACGACAACAGCGCGGAGTTGCCGCTTTTCGGACAGGATTTGTCTTTCTTTTCTAAATACGGTGTCGATGCGATTTTATTGGGCGAAGGCGATTCTTTGATAGCCGTTTCTCCAAAATTGCAGGGAAGGGTTCTCACATCCACATACGGGGGTGCCGAATCTCCCAGCCTGGGCTGGATGAACAAACGCCTTATTGTCGACAAAGAGTCGGATAGGCAGGTTGCGGATTTAGGCGGAGAAGACCGCTTGTGGCTGGGGCCGCAGGGAGGAGATTTTTCAGTGTTTTTCCCTAACGGCTCTATAATGAACCAAGAAAACTGGCGCATTCCGGAATCGATATCCACTGAGCCGTGGACGCTTGTTGCCAGAAATAAGAACCAAGCTAAACTCGAAAAAGTAGCAGAGCTTGAAAATATCGCGGGCACTAAATTTAAAATACGTTTGGAACGCGAAATTTCGGTATTAACGCGCGCTAATGTCGGCGAAATTCTTGGGATAGAAATACCCGACGGTCTGGACATAGTGGCGTTTCAGTCGTTCAATAAGATAACAAATTTGGGAAATGAAAAATGGAACGACAAGACCGGCATGCTGAATTTGAGCGTGCAATCGTGTTTTAACGCCAATAAAACCGTAAAAGTGTTTGTGCCCTATCGCCCAGGGGAGCCTGCTAAACTGGGCGACATAGTGCGGGACAATTATTTTGATTCGCTCGGAACCCAAACTTCCGGAAGACTCGTCATAGCGCAGGACTACATCCAGTTTAGATGCGACGGGAAAAACCGTTCAGGCATCGGAATTTCCCCGCGCCGAAGCGAAGGCATTGTTCTGTCGTACGATATTTCAAACAATCTTTTGACAGTTATAATGTATATTAAACCCTCGGGCTTGCGCGGTTATTTGGCGAATTCGTGGCGCAGAAATTCCGAAATGTTCGACGGCGACGCAATAAGCCTTTACAACAACGGGCCTCTTGCCCGCACATCTATGATTGCCGCGCCTTTTTATGAAATATCTACATACTCTCCGGCGTTGGAACTTGCCGCAGGCAAAAGTCAATTCCATCTGCAAAGAACCTTTCACTTCCACGGTTCTGAATACGATTTGGGCTTGATATCATACAAATTGACCGGGCTTTCAATAACGCAGCTGCGCGGCGAGGCAGAATAATTAAAGGCTGGAAAATTTTTTTCGATAAGGAAATGTTAATGAATCATTTTGAAATGGACGAGTTTCTTTTGGAATTGCTGCGCTCGCGCTCTCCTACGGGCACTGAACGCGAGGCGGCGGATATCGTGGAAAAGTACGTCGGAACGTCTGCCGATGTTTCCCGCGACGTTCTTGGCAACCGCATAGCCTCCTTCGGCGACGGCGACCGCACGTTGATGTTTGCCGGGCACATGGACGAAATCGGGTTCATAGTATCCTACATAGACGACGACGGTTTCATATTTTTTGAGCAGCTTGGCGGCCACGACAACATAATGCTTTCGGGCAGAAGGGTTGCAATAATGACGAAAAACGGTTACGTTTACGGGGTAACCGGCAAGCGCGCGGTCCACCTTATGGACGCCAAAGAGAGGAAGGAAGTTCCCGAAACGCATCAGGTGTGGATTGATATAGGGGTCTCAAACGGCGACGAGGCCAAAGCTTTGGTGTCGATAGGCGATCCTGTAGTTTACGACACTGTGGTGCGCAAACTTTCTTCCACGCGTTGCACTGCCAGGGCTTTTGACGACCGTGCCGGTTGCTATTGCGCGTTTGAAGTAATCCGCAGGCTTGCGAAATCGGAATCAAAGCCCGATTTCAGGGTTGTTTCCGTAGCTACCACTCAGGAGGAGATAGGCACGCGAGGGGCATGGCCGGCGTCGTATGCTGTAAATCCTGATGTTGCCATAGCAATAGATGTCGACCACGCTACGGACTTCCCAAGTTGCGACAAGCGCAAGTTCGGGTCTATAAAATTGGGGGCGGGGCCCGTCATCTCGCGCGGCCCGAACATCAATCCGAAGGTTTTCGACAGGCTTGTTGCGTGCGCCGACTCCCTAAAAATACCGTACCAAGTAAGCGCCGAGAGCAGGCCCACAGGTACGGACGCGCGTATAATCCAGACTACTCGCGGTGGGGTCGCCACGGGGCTTGTGGGAATACCGCTGCGGTATATGCACACACCCGGCGAAGTTGCGGATTTAAACGATATAGAGGCGTGCGTTAGGCTTTTGGAAAGTTTCGCGCTATCGTTGAAAAACAACGACGATTTTACATTCTAAAATGGCAAGGCAAAACAGCAGTAATTTCCGCGTGGTTTTAACCCGCGAAAACAATTCGGCGGTTGCCGAAATTCTGCGCGCAAAAGGCGGAATTGAAGTGGTTGAAATGCCTCTTATAAAGGTTGAGCGCAACGTAGATGACGCCGACTTTGCGGACATTATGGAAGAAATGGGAACATACGACTGGATTACTTTTTCCAGCGCAAACGGAGTGCGCCATTTCTTCGAGCAGTTTTTAAAGTCGGCGCAGGACATTCGCGCAATTGGCATTGCCAGATTGGCTTGCGTGGGCGAGGCTACCGCGCGCGAATTGGCAAATTTTTACCTTAGGGCGGATGTCGTTCCCGAAGAATCAAACGCCATAGAAATGATTCGAAAAATGGGAGAGTACGAGACACTGGACAACCTCAAAATATTATGCGTGCACGGAAATCTCGCCGCCCGCGATTATATCGAGTTTTTGGAAAAAGAGCACCACGCGCTCGTCGACGCAGTGGAGGTTTACAAGACAATCGGCGTTGAAATCGACAAAAATTCGGATGTAGCAAAGCAATTCCGGAAAAAAGGCGCGGATGTCGTGGTATTTGCCAGCCCGTCTGCTGTCGATAGTTTTGCTAAGAATGCTGTTAACCTGTTGTTGGACGAAAAAGCCCTGCGCCCGAAAATTGTGGCAATAGGCCTGACTACCGCAGAGGCTGTGAAGAAATTCGGTATGTCAGTCGCCGCCCAAGCCGAAACGCCGTCTCCTGAATCCGTAGCAAAAGCGGTTTTAAGCGTTTTGAAATGACGGGAACTGTTATGGTATTTTGCAAATCGGGAAATTTGAGATTTTAAAACGGAACAAACAGTGAGGCTTTTTTTCGTCATCATTTTGGGAATGTTTTTTTCGCCGCTTTTTGCGGATTCGCAAATAGCGGGGTATTGGCTTATTCCCG
This sequence comes from uncultured Opitutales bacterium, assembly GCA_944389215.1. Lineage (GTDB taxonomy): Bacteria > Verrucomicrobiota > Verrucomicrobiia > Opitutales > Intestinicryptomonadaceae > Merdousia. The sequence continues at coordinate 17,744 of CALXLN010000075.1, read as the reverse complement.
ACGACGAAAACGACGGAAAAATACAAAGCGCGGCGCTCATATACGAGAACGGCGGAAAATATTATTGCCGCATGCTTGTGATTTACGATGAAAATACCGGGAAAATTATAGATACCATATCAAAGCCCGTCGAACGCGCCAAAGCGATAGCGGGCAACCCGTATCTTTGCGGGCGGGATTTTATTTGGGATTTGGTTTTCAATCCGGCAAAAAAGCGTTTTGTCGGAAAAGTCGTAGATCCCGACACAGGCAAAATATATAAATGCGAAGTTTGGTACAACGCGCAAAAGAAGTGCCTTGTTGTCCGCGGAGAGCTTTTTATATTCGGAAAAAACGAATATTGGCCCGAAGCTACCGAAGAAAAACTCCCCACATCAGAACGCTTAAATCCAGAAAATCTCGCACCTAATTTGCTCTTGCAAAACGCCCGCTAAACGGGAGTTCTTAGCGTATGTTGGCATAGATTTGCTGTATTTATGGCGTATTTTTTTGACGGGAAAAAGGCTCCGAAACTTTTTTGCGCTTCGGTTTTTAGGCGAAATTTTATATGCAGCGCGGAATATTGGCACATGCAAAATTTTAACAAAGCCTGTCGTCCCTTCTCTGGAGCGTTGGGCTATTCGATGCGCGCGGTTTTCATGTGCTGGAGACAGGGCGCGGTTAGAGGGTATTGTAAGCTTTTGGCGGCGTTTTGAAAAAGCGTATAGTTTTTAATTCCCGCATTTTGCCGGATAATTTTCTTGTTTCAGGCGCCGTTTTTACATTAGTATTTACCGCCATGAGGAGTTTGATTTTAAAAACGTTTTTATTTGTTTCCGCAATTGCTGCGTTGCCGCTTATTGCGGAGGAAAAGCCAGCGGATATGCGTACGTTTATAGACGGCGAACTTGCCGCGGGAAAAAAAGAAATAGTCGTGCCCAAGGGGAGGTACTATACTACCCCGAAAGACGGGACGCATTTATGGTTTAAAAATCTTAGCGACGTTACAGTGAAAGCGTACGGAGCGGAACTGATATGCACGCAGACAATCGCAGCCATTCGCATTGAAAATTGCAAAAATTTGCGGATAGAAGGACTTGTTATAGATTACGATCCGCTGCCTTATACGCAGGGGAAGATCGTGTCGATGTCTGACGACAAAATGAATTTTGAAGTGGAAATTTTCGAAGGTTATGGCGATGTAAAAAATATAGAGTGGGGAGACCGGCTGGAAATATTCGACCAAAATACGCGTCGCTTAAAAGTCAACACGTATGGCGGATATAAGTTGGAGAAGCTTTCCGATATGAAATTTAGGCTCACAAAGCCAGAATGGGCGCGCCAAATACCGTTTCAAAACGAGGAGGTTGGCGACATAATAGCCTTGTCAATGCCGTCTTCGAAACATGCGGGGGGCCACGGAGTATATTGTACGGACAGCAAAGGGGTCGTTTTTAAAGATGTTACGATGTATTCCTCTCCCGCTTTCGGCTTTTGGGAGGGCGAATGCGACGCAAATGTTTACGACAACGTAAAAATTACGCGGCGCGATACCGGCGATTTTAAAAAGCGCGCGAATCCTAGAATACGCAGTTTGAATGCCGACGGCTTTCATTCAACGGCAGCCATAAAAGGCCCGACGTTTTTAAATTGTGAAACCGGCTGGAACGGCGACGACTCAATCGCCATCAACGGCCTTTATTATTTGGTTTACAGCGGAGACTCCTCGGCTTTGCGCGTCGCCGCGCGCGGAAACAAGTTCGGATTCACCGTGGGCGACAGAATCGAGATTTACCGTCCGGACGGTTCCGTGAAGTATGCAAAAATTACTTCAATAAAAAAGTCCCATCCCGTAACAAAAGAGGAGATGGACTGGTTTAAAACGCAGAGGGTTTATCCGGCTTTCATAAAATGGAATACATTCTTTCAAGACGCATATGAAATTGCGCTTGATGCCGAAATAGACATACCGCGCCGCAGCATGATTCTAAACACCGCAAAAATGGGAAATGGCTTTAAAATCAAGGGGGGCAAATTTGGCAATAACCGTTCGCGTGGACTGATTATAAAGTCCGGCAACGGCGTAATAGACGGGGCGACAATTGAGGCGGCTTGGATGGAAAGCATAAAGATTGCGCCAGAATGGTTTTGGTTTGAAGGCGGACACACGGAAAATCTTACTATAAAAAATTGCAAAATATTGTGCGGTTCCGGCCCGGCGATATCAATTAATTCTCCGGCGGCGGACGAAAAGACGTTTTCAGAAGCCGGAGCCAACAATAATATAAAAATAATCAACAATACATTTAAGTACGTCAGCATGCCGGTCGTATTTGCAACGTCGGTAAATGACCTTAAAATGGCGAAGAATAAATTTGATTTAATGGACGAGGGATTTTATGTTTTTGTAAATCCGTCGCATATGGGCGTCGAATGTTCGGAACCAGTAAAACTCATAAATTGCCAACAAAAAGATTAAGGGGATTTTTATGCCAAGCCTGTTAAAAAAACTTTTATTAGCGCCAGCTTTTTTTGCCGCTCTTGCATTGGGCGCGCAGGAAAAGAAAATTGAAAACCTACGCGATTTCCTGGACTCCGAAATAGCGGCGGGAAAAAAGGAGATTGTGGTTCCCGCCGGGCGCTACGAAGTCGAGGATAAAGGCGGAGCGCACCTTGTCTTTAAAGGAGTTGAGGGCGTTACAATTAAAGCATACGATGTGGACTTGATTTGCAAGCAGACTTCATGCGCAATTTTGATTGTAGAATGCAAAGACTTTAAAATAGAAGGCATGCGGGTTGATTATGACCCACTCCCTTTTACCCAGGGAAGAATTGTAGCCATGAGCGACGACAAAATGGTTCACGAAATCGAGATATTCGACGGTTATCCCGATACTTCGCGCTTGTCTGTAAACAAATACGAAATATTCGACCAAAATACGCGCAGATTGAAAGTCGACACGTATTCTATGGAAAAATTGGAGCCTATTTCAAAGACGCGTTTTAAAGCCTACAAGGCAAAGCATTGCCTTTATAGAAAATTTCAAAACGAGGAGGTTGGGGACATTGTTGTAACCGCAAATTTCAGCCAGAAAGGGCGGGGCGGGCACGCCATATACATATCCTATTCAAAGAACGTAACCTTAAAAGACATCAATCTGTACGCTTCTAGCTCTTTCGGATTTTTCGACTATTCCAGCGAAGGCCTAGTTTACGACACATGCAGGGTCTTGCGCCGCGAAACCGGCGATATCGCCGAGCGCGCCAATCCCCGCGTGCGCAGTTTAAACGCCGACGGCTTTCACTCTAAAATCGCCAAGAAAGGGCCGACTTATCTAAATTGCGAAACCGGCTGGAACGGCGACGACTCAATCGCCATCAACGGGACATACCATCTTATTATGGGCTCGCAAGGCAATAAGCTTAGGGTTATTGCCAACGGCAAGTCGCTGCATTTTGACGAGAGCCACAGGGTCGAGATTTTTAAAACAGACAGTTCTGTGGAATACGCTATTGTAAAAAGCGTGCTGCCCGCCGAAAAAATTACTGCGGAAGAAGAAAAATGGCTTTACAGTTTGTCGATATATCCCGGTTTTAAAGAGCATAAAACATTCCAAAATGGATACGATGTGGAGCTTGACAGGGAAGTGGACGCCCCGCGCCGCAGTATGATTTTAAACGTTAATATGATTGGAAACGGTTTTAAAATAAAAGGCGGAAAGTTCGGCAACAATCGTTCGCGCGGTTTGATAATAAAATGCGGTCACGGCGTAATCGACGGTGTTACGATTGAGGCGGCTTGGATGGAAAGCATAAAGATTGCGCCAGAGTGGTTTTGGTTTGAAGGCGGGCACACAGAAGACTTGGTCATAAAAAACAATACTATAAAATGCGGTGCCGGTCCAGCCATTACGATAAATTCGCCCAAGGCCGATTCCAAAGGCTTTGGTCCCGCAGGAGCGCATAGAAATATTGCAATATTAAACAATAAAATATCCTATGTGTCCATACCCGTAATCTTCGCAACTTCCGTTCAGGATCTCAGGCTTTCCAAAAACAAGCTCAACGTGATGGACGACGGCTATTATATGCATGATTACGGCGGCCGCCATATGGGTACAGATTGCTCCGAGCCGGTTACTCTTATAAACTGTACGGAGAAGTGATTTTTATTCCGCCGTTATGCGCGCATAGATAGGTTTAAATTTTCATCTTTTTGACAGGAAAACGTTTATGCGCGCGCTGCCAAAAATTTAAAACTTTACCCGAAAGCTAACGTTTATTATAATGATTAATATGAAAAAAATAGCATTGGCGTTTTCATTATTTTTTCTTTTGTCGGCAGCGCTTTGGGGCGCCAGTGCCGAAAGGGAAACTGTGGCGGTATTTGTTCGCAATGCCGGCGCGGATAAGTCTGTGGACGCGTGCCTGGGGGCTTTCGAAGGGGCATTGTGCTCGCGAATAAACGAGGCTGGGTTTTCTTCGATGAACCGGAACGTTATAATCACGGAACTCTCTAAATATTCGCAAAACCAGTCGCCAGAGGCGGATCTAGCAGAAAAAGTAATAAGAATGTTGGAGGGAAAATCCGCTGGCTCTGACGAAATCTACAATTCTGCGTCTATGCTAAATGTCGCTAAGATGCTTGGGGCCGATTACGTTCTCGACGCACAGATTTCGTCTATGGCAAAAGATACTCGCAGCTATTCCGACCTAAATGCTAGCACTTTGACGACTAGAACTGTAATGCGCGCAACATACAGCCTTTATGAAGCGGGCATCGGAGCCGGAGCCGCCGGAGGAAGCGCCAAAAGCGACGTAGTCATACGGCAGTCGAAAAATTTGGCAGTGGATAATGCGGATGTGGCCAACGAGCTTGTCGAGTCCATTGCTGAACAAATTGCGATGTCGCTTGCGTCGGAAAAACGCAAATCCGGAGGGTTTATTCCCAAGATTGAACGGTCTTTCCCGGTTCAAATATATTGCTTTATTGAAGGAATGAGATTTCCGCATATTGTCGGGAACGAAAAGGGCGAGTACGTCGTGGCCGACGGCTATATCCCCGCCGAAGCGAGCGGAGTTGCGGTTTCGCTGGACGGGGCTGTGATAGGCAACGCTGCGTCGGCTTCCAACATTACCGACGAACGCGGTTCTTTAAACGTGTTTAATTTGCCGGCAGGCGTCCATCAAATGCGTTTTGAGCGCGCCGATTTGAAGCCGTTCGACAGAATGGTCAATGTGTCTGACAATATGAAAATGTTTTCCGTTTATCTGCAAATGACCGACGAGGCGCGAGAACGTTGGAAATCTGATTCGCTTTTCTTTGAGTCTTTAAAGCGCAACTCAAAACTAAGCGATGCCGAAGTTGAAAAAATAAAGGCAATGGCGCAGACTTACAGAAATTCCGGTTTTAAAATAGATTATAAGACCGATACAGACCAACCAATAACAATCCAACAAAATTCAAGCGTGTTGCCTCCGGTAATCCGTTAGGAAAATATAGGAAGAAAGCTTTATGAAAAATATTGCAACGCTACTGAGTATTTTAATCGCGGCCCCGTTTGCGTTTGCGCAGACAAACCAAGCTCCCGCTAAGGCTTCGTTGGCGATTTATGGAGTAAAGCCGATTCCGGCGCTCGAAAAGAAAATGAAATCCGACGGGCGCGCGGAATCGCTCGAGCGCGTAGTTCAGGCTATGGATTCGCAGCTTTCCAGCGCTATAACCGACACCAGAAAATTTACTGTTTTAGCCCGTAGCGATTGGAACTCGATTTTGCGCGAACAAGACTTTGGGCAGTCTGGAAATGTCGATCCTGCGACAGCCGCAAAAGTCGGCAAAATGTCCGGGGCAACATTTGTCTTGGAGACGACTATCGACGATTTTCAGGATTATGTGGAAATAGCAACTTTTCCTACGCTAGGAAAAACAGCAGAAAAAAGAGTATTGCGCTACGGCGCTGTCGCGAAACTTTACGACGCAACAACAGGTGCTCTAGTCGAGTCGGCTAACTTGGTCATAACCAACGACGACGTCGCCGAACTGCCTTCGTATTCGGCACGCAGCGGCAATCTCAACGACGCCCTAATTGCCGATATTGCCAGATTGATGGCAAAGAAAATTGCCGCCCGCATTTCCGATGTGGCGTTTCCGGCAAAAATAGTTTCGGTGATAGGCAACCAGATAATAATAAACCGCGGAGACGGCACTGGAATTGCGGTTGGCGACACTTATAGAATCATGGCAATGGGAGAAGCTATGATAGATCCCGACACTGGGGAGAATTTAGGAAACGCAGAGGCCGATGTCGGGTTGGCGGTTATAACGGAAGTAACTCCGAAATTTTCAAAGGGCGTTTTGCGCGAGAATTACGGCGTAGAACGCGGACAGATTGCGCGAAAAATTTCCGGCGTCATTCCTTCCACTTTGGTAAAGCCATCCATTTCGCAACAACAGCCTCAAGTTAAGGAAAAATAGCTTTTGACTATTCCAGCGCGGCGTTATTTCGTTTTTTGCTTGTTACCGATTGCTGCGGTCGTGCTTTCGGGATGCGCGACGCATTTAGACGATACAAGGCAAATGCGCTCATATTGGAATTCGGGCGACTACAAGGCGGCGGCCTTATCCGCCGCTGAAATGGCAGAAGACGCCAAGGATTCCGCGGACGAGCTTGTCTGGCTTTTGGATGAAGGCAGCGCGAGCCGCGCGGCGGGACAAACAGCGCAAAGTATAAAGGCCTTTGACAAGGCTTACGGGCTAATACAAAAATTCGATTCGGAACCCGAAATAGATTTGGGGGCGGAGTCTAAAGCCCTTCTTACCAACCTTTCATATCTGCCTTACACGGGCTATAACTACGATAAAATAATGCTGGGCGTCTATCAGGCTTTGAATTGTATGGAGAGCGGAGATATAGACGGCGCGGCGGTAATGTTAAAGCGGGTGGAAAATTTTCAGCGCGACACCGAGCGCAAAAACGCCGATAGAATCACTTATGGAATGGGCAACGCTTCAAAAGTTTCGGGGAGCACTGTTGACGGGCAGCGCGTCTACGACGCCAACAGGGCTATGTCGGACGGCAAGTTCAGAAGCTCACTGGCGGGCGTTTACGGCGCAAACTCGGCGGTATTCAAAAGTTCGCGCGCCAACTACGTCAATCCATTCGCCTATTGGTTGGACGGAATATATTTTATGGCGTGCCCGCAGGATTCATCCGATAGACAGCGGGCCTGGGATAGCTTTAGGATATTGTCGTCGATGGTGGAAAACAAATACGTACACGAAGATTTGCGGCAGGCCGAAAAAGTTGCAAATGGCGGAAAAATGCCTCCCACCACGTACGTGATTTATGAAACCGGATGCGCTCCGCTGCGCAGTCAAGTACGCATAGATATTCCCGTATTTCTCGCTACAAACGACGTTCCGTATGTCGGGGTGAATTTTCCAAAACTCGAATATGTCGGCGGATATTCTCCAAACTTGAGCGTAACCGCCGACGGCAAAACGTATTCGCCCGCCATTATCGCCGACATGGACAAAATAGTTTCCGAGGAGTTTAACAGCGAACTCCCGCTTGTTATAGCAAAAACTCTGCTTTCTGCGGGTACAAAGGCTGCCTTGCAGTACGGGGTGCAGGAGTCTGTGCGCGCCGCGTCCAACGGAGACAGCGCCCTGCTTCTGGCGGCAATGATTGTGGGGTCTATATATCAAATTTCCATGAACGACGCGGATTTGCGCACTTGGACGACTCTCCCAAAACAGATAAAGATTGCGCGCATTCCCACCCCCCAAAGCGGCAGAATATTTATTGAGGGGAGGGAAGTTAAGGTAAATCCTTCAGCCGTCGCCAATATAGTTTGCGTTAATAAACCTTCGGCTTTTTCTCAGATTTCTGTGCGCTCTTTTGCAATAGGGAAAAATTGACGGGAGTTTTTATGTCTCGACACTTTGAAAACTAAAGTTAAACTCGACCAATAATGAAAAACATCCAAAAAATTATGGTTTTTTGCGCGGCGTCTTTTTTTATAGCCGCGTGTTCCAGTGTCAATACTGTCGAAAACGCCGATTTTGGTTCATCCGCAAAAATGGTTTCCGATAAACGAATTATTACCGACAGCGGGCTAGATGACATAGCGTTTGTCGCGGGAGTGAACGAGGCACGCACTCCGTCTGGACTGCTTAAAATCCAAGTCGAGCTTGTAAACCGAACCGAGGCTGCGCGCAACTTCAACTATTGCTTTGAATGGTTTGACGGCGACGGAATGCTGATTTCCTCTCCGGAGCCGATATGGCTTACTTCATCTATCGACGCAGGCGAAAGCAAGTATGTGTCTGCCGTTGCGCCGAGCGCTAAGGCGAAGGACTTCCGCCTGAAACTTTTGGGAAATGTCCGCGATTATTAATTTCAATAGGATATAAAAATGAAAAAAACAGCAACAATTTTGGCTTCAATTTTAAGCTTGGCGGCTTTGTTTGTGTCCGCCGGATGCGGCTCAAACGCCGAATATGTGGAGGCGGGAGGCTCGCGCTCTCTAATATCCACCGACAAAATTAACATTGCCGACTGGAATAAGGCAGCCGACGCTCTTGTAAATTCAATGCTGGCGTCGTCGGCGTTTGAAAAATTAAAAAAGCCCGCGATACTCCAGGTTAGCCGCATAATAAACCGCACAAGCCAGCGGATTGATACCGATTTGCTGACAAAGCGCATTACCATAACCTTGAACAATTCAGGGCAGGCCGTCGTAAAAAGCACCGACAAATACTCTAACGAGCTTGCCGAATACAAGCGTTTTATGGGCGGGAAATCCACTGTTCCCACCGCCGACATTACGCTTTCCGGAAAAATTATAGAGGATAGGGAGTCGGTTGGCCGCGATAGAGAAGTAACGTATACTTTTCAGATGTCTTTAAACGTCGACGGACTGCAAGTCTGGGAAGACCAAAAGCAAATTGCTAAACAGGAAACAAAATCCCTGTTTTAGCGTACTTGTTTTTAGTATTGTCCGTTCCCAGAAAAAGGCGGCGAAAAAAGAGCCGGGAGCATTAATAGGCTACCGGCTCTTTTGTATTATTGGATTGTTCGTTAATTAAAATACAGTATTTTAAAGTTTCGCATTTCGGTAGGAAATGCGTCGGCGTTGCCCCAATACAGCGTATGAGTTTTCTTTAAGTCGTCGAAATCTTCGACTGTTATAGAAGCCCCCAGGGTAAGGTTCTTTTCAAATGCGACAAGCCCCAGCGCCGTCGCAGGGATATTAATTTCATAAAGGACTGCTCCCGTTGGTATTTCTATTCTTCCACCTATTTCCGCTGTTGATTGCCCAAATTGCGCCCTGATAGGGATTGATTTTAGCCCTTTTGAATGGTGGGCGACAACCGCAAATGTTGTGTAGGACGAATTTTCCCCATCGTCGACCCGGAAGGAAAGTTTCAGATGGTCGAATTCTTTGTATTTGTCTAAGTCTGTCGGGAAGTCGAAACCGTTGTCATTTACAAGAATTTTCACTTTTAAAAAGTCGCGCGTGTATGAGAATTGAACGGATGCGGAAAGGTCGCTTGGGCTGGGAGGCTCTGCGCCTTTTAATTCGTCGATTTTTAGGCTTTCAGCGGGTGTGTTGGGTCCTTTAACAAGGTGAACTTTAGACGGCAAGTACAAATTATTTTCGACAGGGCGTTTGGATTCGTCAAACGGGATTATTTCTCCTTCGGAAATTTCCACGTTTGAGAAATCGCCTTCTAAAATTAGCGGGCGGCCGGTTGCGGCGACAGATATGCTGTCGGGTATAAATTTGCCGTTTGAAAGCTTGTCAGACATACCCCAGTCGGCTTCTATCGGTTCGGCTCCGGCGTGGTACATCTTATATTTGCCGCGTGTTTGAGACTTGTTTTTTATTGTTACTCTAGCATGGTTCTTATTTGACGAATTCCATATCGCCAAAACGTCTTTTGTGCCGACTTTGAATCGAAGTACGTAAAGATTCTTGTTCTTTGAGCCGAATTTGCCGGTAAAGTCCCCGTCTTTGACTATGTGCGAAATACTTTTTAAGGCATAATAGGAAGGCTTTGGCGTGAGGTCGTATTTTACTAATCCGAAATTGTCTTCAAGCTCGTTTTCGTTTGTGCCGTCGTCCTGAAAATCGTACCACCAGATTCCTTTCACCCATGGTATTGAGCGCGCCAAAAGATAGAGCCTTGCGGCGTAATCGGCGCTTTGAGAATAAGTGTAGCCGTTGATGCCCGTGCGGTTGTTGAAGCCCATTTCAGTTACAAATAGGTCTTTTGTTTTGCCACTATTGTATTTTTTTACTATTTCTCCGACTCCCAACATGCGTTTATACCAGGCTTCGGGAGTGCGGTTGTCCGGTCCTTCGGAATGGTTGTAGGTGTGAAGACTCAGAATGTCGCAGTCTTTTATAACGCCTGTTTTCAATAGATCTTCAAATTCTTTGTCTCCTCTGCAAATGCTGCTTAAAACCACAACCGCTTCCGAATCTACGGCCTTTATCTTTTTGTAGGCGCGTTTTAACAGCTCCGCGTAGCCTTTGGGAGTGCTTGTTCCGCGGAATTTTGGCATCCCGCATCCGCCGTCCCATTCGTTCCAAACTTGGTACATTGCGGCTTTTCCCTTTAGCTTCTTTGCAACATCTGCGGCGAAATTTGAATAAGCTTCCGCGGATTCATTCGTTTGCGGATACGCCCCGCCGTCGTAGAGCTGGTTGCCATAGGCAAGGACGGAAAGTTGCGCGATTCCCGCTTTCTGGGCTTCAACGGGAGCCTCCAAGAATATTCCGGGATAATCGTATGCGCCTTTTTTGCTTTCAACTTGAGACCAATAAATATCGTCGCGGATAGAGTTGAAGCCGGCTTCTTTTATCATTTTCAAGTTCAAGTCTAAGTCGCCTTTATGCTGGGCGAAATGCGTGCATACTCCCATATAAAATTTTGGGTTGCTGTTTTTTTCGGGTTGTGTGGAAGCGCTTGCTGATATAGCAGTAAGTCCGAAAATGATAGATAATAAAATGATTTTTTTCATGGATTGTTGTCTTTTTGTGGACGTGTGTGGCGTCAGTCTAGAATTAGGGCGTTTAATTTTGATGAATCTACGGCGTTTCTGTTCAGAGCGCTCGACCATCTGAGCATAGGCTGGTTGGAAAGCGGTTCTGATTCATTGTCGTTGTCGTTTATCAATATTCCGCACCCTATTACCGCGCCGCGCTCAAAGGTTTTTAATCCCAAAAGTTTGGGGCTTACGGATATTTTATATACGGTCGAGGTCTCGTTTCTCAAACATTCGGCTTTTGCCAGGGACTTGTCTTTTGAGAATTCTTCAGAGTCGCAAAGAATTTTTGCGTTTTTTCCGTCTAACAAAACTTTTATTGACACTCCTTGGAATTTATATCCGGAGGTTTTCAAAAATATCTTTGCGTAGTCGCTTAGCTCTGGATTGTCGGCGTTTGCGAAATGCGTTTGGTCTGTAACGGAGATTGTGAAATTTAGGGAGTCGGATGAATATGAGGCTTTAAAATTGGCAGATAAATCATTCGGGCCCGTGAATACTTCTTTAACCGGCAGCCAAGGAAGCACTGCATTGTAGGAAATATCGATGGGGGCGGGCTCAAAAGGCGCGCGCGGAATGGCTGTTGTTATGCGTGCAAGCTGCTTTTTTGTAAGAAGGCGATTATATGGAATAGCCTTTGCCGACGATATTTTAACAGAAGACAAGTCTCCAATTACTACAAAAGGAATTGCGCCTATTGAAAACGTTACTGAATCGTTTTCGGGCGTGGATCCGCCTTTCCATGGAAATTCGCGCTTTTTCCATATGCGCTCTTGGGGAATTCCTCCTGCGAGGAAGGTTTTGAATGGGGCTTTATTTTCAGCCGAGTTTTTTAAAGTAACCTGTGTTTCCGCATTGTCGTCAGTATTCCAGAATACGAGAACGTCGTCATTTCGCAATTTAAACTTTAGAGCTTTTAGCGAACTTACATCCGTATTTTCAAAACCTAAGAAATCGGCGTTCTTTACTATGTCGGAAATGCTCTTTAGCACGTAGTATACCGGCTTGGGAGTAAAATCGGCTCTGATTATTCCAAAATTGTTTTCATTATAGTTTTCGTCCCATCCGTCGTCTTGAAAATCGTACCAGTAAATTCCCTTTAACCACGGAAGCGTGCGCGCAAGCAGATAGATTCTTGCCGCTTGGATTGCCGTTCTTTCATAAGTTGAGCCGTTGTCTGTGGTCTGGTTTGGGTAGCCCATTTCCGTTATAATAAGCGGTTTTAGCTGGCCGTCGTTATATTTTTTTAGCATGTTTTCTATGTTGAGCATCCGTGAATACCAAGCTTCGGCTGTATTGAAACTTTTGGGCTCGCCATAATTATACGTATGCAGAGTGGCTACGTCGCAATTTTTTAAAACTCCCGTGGCGAGCGATTCCTCAAAGAAAGAGTCGCCTTTGCATATTGAATTTAGCAATACGAGAGAGTCGGGGTTTTCGGATTTTATCGCGGCGTAGACTTTCTCAAGTAGTTTCGCATAACCGGCTGCAGTGCTTTTGCCTCTGAAATCTGGCATTCCGCATCCGCCATCCCATTCGTTCCAAACTTGGTATAGCTTGACTTTCCCTTTTAGGTTTTCCGCCATAAATTTTGCGTAATTGGCAAATCCTTCTATGGATTCTGGCGTTTCGGGATAACCGCCGCCGTTATAAAATCTGTTGGCGTAGTCCAATATCAAAAGAGGGTTCAGATTCTTCTCCGAGGCGTAATTTATATATTGCAAGGCATGCGGGGGCATAGTGAGCTTTCCCTTTTCCTGCTCTACCGAACTCCAAGTGGCTTCGTCGCGAATCGAATTGAATCCCGCCTGCAAAAGCATATCGACATTCTTTTCAAGAATTCCTTTTCCCTGCCAGAAGTGGGTACAGGCTCCCATTATAAACTTCGGCATTCCGGATTTTTCGTATTTTAACATCGATTCCGACATTGTTTCTCCGGCGGAACTTTTAGCGCTTTCAGAAGTTTCCTTTAAGCCGCTCAATATTTCCGTTTTGCAGGTTGTGGCTGCGACTACAAGTCCTGCCAGACAGACTAACGCGAATAGGGTTTTTTTCATAATAAAAATCTTTTGGGTATATATGTGGCGCAGGCGGTTATTTGTTTTTTTCCACTTTCAGGTTGTGGATATAATATGAAACCTTGGAAATTCCGTTCTTTTGGCCGTCTAATATGATAGAATGAAATTTTAGCGGGTAGTCTAATTTCTTATCGTTGTTTCCTCCCCAAGAACTGCGCGGCGAGTCGGGAGCCAATATTATTTCTGCTTTTTGCCACTGACCGCTGCGTGGAGATATTTTTTTCTGGAATTGGAATACTTCTCCTGTTGCGTCCATAAGGCGAACCGCCACTTGCGTCATGATTTCGGGAGTGTCACAGAGAAACTCCCATGAAACTTTAAAATTCAAATCTTCCGGAGATTTTGCAATCTCAGGCAGCTTTTTAGGCGATATTTCGGCATACCATTGCTTTAATGGAACGACTGTAACCTTTACAACCCGCAAACGCGGCGAGTAGTCTGTTATCCATTCGATTGTTTGTTCGCTGCCCGGGCTGGAAATTCTCCAAGAACCCGGAGAGTCGAAATCCGCATATTCCGCGGCAGACATACGCGAAGCCGCCACAGAGAATATTGCAGCTGCTAAACCTATTTTAAAAAATTGTGTCGCTATCATAAATATATTCATAGCTTAGCATAAAACACTGATTCTTTCTAGAAAAAGAAATATTTTACGGCTTAAAAAAACTTGATACACCAGGTTGCTTTGATTCAAGATAAACGAATGCAAAATAAATACGAACGCCAAATTTCACTGGACGGTTTTGGCGTTGATGGACAAAACCGTCTCTCAAAGGCAGTCGTCGCGCTCGTGGGCGTCGGCGGGGTAGGATGCGCGGCATTGCCGCTTCTAGTTGGGGCTGGGGTGGGGCGCGTGGTTGTTTTTGATTGCGATACTGTAAGCATGCATAATTTGCACAGGCAGACAATTTACGTAGAGCCCGAGGTCGGTCGTAATAAGGCCGAGTCCGCAGCGGAGAGATTTGCCCGCCTAAATTCGGATGTACGCTTGGAGGCTTATAATTTTAAAATTTCGGACGATAAGCGTTCGTTCAATTTATTGTCAGAATGCGATATTTGTATCGACGCGACCGATTCGTTTCAGTCAAGGCTTTTAATATCGTCTATTTGCCGTGGATTGGGAATCCGCCTTGTAATGGCGTCTGCCGAGGGGTATGTATCGCAGCGGATTTGCATGGGGAACGGATTTTATTTGAACGATATAATCTCCGACTCTGGCGCTTCCGGCGAGCCCGCAAAAGGTCGCCCGATATTCCCGCCCGCGGCGCATTTAAGCGGAGTTCTTGCGGCTTCTGCCGCGATGCGTTCCATTGTGTCCGAAGAAAGTTTTAACTTTGGCGAAATTCTCTCGTTCGACCATTTGACGTCTAAGTTCCATACATATAGATTGGTAAATTAAATACTTGAGGAATTTACGCTATGTGTCATTATACAACGACGATGCCAAACTGGAGCAGAGGGTTTAATTATCGTTAATTTTAAATGAAAATAGTCGCCAATTCAAAAACTTTCGAGATAAGGGATAATTTAAAAATTTCCGATTTCATATCGGATATGGGACTTAATCCGCGCCGTTGCGTGGTCGAGTTAAACGGGGTTGCGATGAAGTTTTCGGACTTTGAGAATTTATTTCTTAAGGAAGGCGACGTACTTGAAATTATGCGGGTTGTCGCGGGTGGATAAGCTGTATGATATACACTGATTTAAATACGGAAATAGATGTCGGGTCGAGCGGGCATCTTTTGGAGTTCGGGCCTTTCAAAGCGCTTGTAGATTGCGGGATGCACCCGAAACACATGGGGATGTCTGCATTGCCAAATTTGTCGAAGATAATTCCCGAAAGCCTCGACTTTATTGCGATAACCCACTCACACCTAGACCACTGCGGGGCACTTCCGGTTGTTGCCCGCAGCCAAAACCACGCTCATATACTGGTTGCAAACGAAGGCCATGAACTCCTTTATAGAATGATGCGCAACTCTCGAAGCGTAATGGCTCGGCAGCGCGAGGAGTTCAACATAAAAGAATATCCGCTCTTTGAAAACTCGGCAATAGACGCCTTGAGAAACCGCGTTCTTCCAATGCAGTTTTTCCACGAGAGAAAATTTGAAATAGACGGAGAAATTGCAGCCGTTTCATTTTATCCGTCGGGGCATATTCCGGGTGCGTCGTCGGTGATGTTCGAGTATAAAAAGCAAAAGGTGTTGTTTTCTGGCGACATGTCTTTTCATTCTACAAGCATAGTTAAAGGCGCCGTTCCGCCTGCGGGAAGAGTTGACACTCTGGTCGTTGAAACTACTCGCGGTTCGTATTCGCGCCCGGCTGGAACTTCCTACGAAAGCGAGGTTGACAGGCTAATAACGTCTATATCCCGTGTATTGCGCGACGGCGGCAGCGTTTTAATTCCGGCGTTTGCGTTGGGCAGAATGCAGGAAATTCTTTGTCTGGTAAAAAAAGCGAAGTCTCAAAAGCGCATCCCGGACGTTCCAGTATATGTAGGCGGTTTGGGCTTGGACATCGCCGAATATCTTGTCAAGGCTTCAGCTTCAACGTTTTCTTTTAATAAACAGGCTATGGACGGGGTAAAAGTTCTTCGTTCGGAAATTGTCCCGGGAAAAGACTTCGACGAGAAGGGAATATATATTTTAGGCAGCGGAATGCTTGTTGAACATACTCCCAGCTATCTTGCTGCCTCCGCCATGATGGACAACCGCGCAAATGCGATATTTTTTGTCGGATACGCCGACGTTGACACTCCCGCCTACAAGCTTCTTCGCACTCCAAACGGCGAGCAGTTTGCTTTCAGGGATTTGTTCTTTGTGGGGACTCTCAACGCAAAAATCGATAAGTTTGATTTGACGTCCCACGCAGACCGCGAAGAAATCTTGAATTTCATTTTAGAAAAGGATCCGCGTTCGGTAATTTTAACACACGGAGCTTACGAATCGCGCGAATGGTTTATGGACCAGATATTGGACATATCTCCCAAGACTTCGGTTATTATTCCTGAACCTTCTGAGACTATTGAAGTTTAACTTTCTTTGAGCATGCGGGGAAAGGTTGTATTTAAATAATTGGATGGGGGAATGAATATTCGATTTTTCCAGGTTTTGTTCGCAATTGCGCTTTTTGCGGAGTGCAATGCTGGGGATTTTAGATGCGGAGAGCCTATTCCGGTCGAAAATTACGGGCAAATTGGTTCAGGAGGGCTTATAAACAACGCGGTTGGGGCGTTGGATTCAGACGGCAAAAAACTTCTTTTGTGCTATTCGTCGGGATGCATGATGAATAAAAATATTTTCCATTCGTACGAAGAAATAGGATGCGCTAAAGACGGGGCACCGCTTTTTAAAAAGTCGGTCAGGTTCGATTCTCCCGAATGCGGCTTCAATAACCGAACAAGAGTCTTCAAATCTCGCGACGGCAATACATACGCGTTTTTTGCAACTCCACGTGGGCTCTTGCGAGCGAAGGTTGATTCTGTTTCAGGAAATTTTTCATTTTTTGGAAAACCGCTTAAATGCGGGCAGTTTTGCGCGATAGTTGAAAATTCAGACGGGTCATACTATATTTACACTAGCGCCAAAACGGTTCTGAAAGAGCCTGAAAAAAAAGAGGTACATCCATGGAACGGCCAGCGTTATGTGCCATTCGACGGCAGTTTAATTTGGCGCAAGGGCGAATACCGCTCGTATTTGCAAGTGCAAAAACTGGATTCCATAGATTCCGAAAATTTATCAAAACCCAAGCGCGCAACAACTTCGACTTCGGAGGTCATTTCCTATACATGCGGAGATTCTTACTCCGATTCTAGCGGAACTGTCCATATGTTTGTCGGGACGCGCGAGGGGGTAATAGCTTATTATAATGTCAAAGGCGACGGAATGCTTTCTCCGGTAAAACTTTGCAAGATTGGCGATGTTGCATTGCGCGCTCCTTTGGTCGACAATTCCCCGGTTGTTATGTTGCGCGGCGGCAACCCAGATTTGTATGCCGGCGGAGAGGGCGGAATATACTATTACGGATTCGACCGCTGGATGTCCGATGGAACTCCCGTTTTTAAGCGCGATTTACGGGCGCGCGAAGTCAATACATGCCTGTTTTTTGGCAGCCTTCCGGTTGTCGAGGCTGTGGATTGGGACGGAGACGGGCTGGCCGATATTGTAATAGGAAATTCACAAGGGCAAGTAGGCTGGGCTAAAAATGTAGGTTCGCCTGGAAACCCGAAGTTGCTCGATGCGGGTTTATTCTTGAAGAACGGCGAGGAATTTATGGAAAAGGGCGGCTACTTGAATCTTCAAGGCCCTGAGGAGGCCCAATGGGGATATGTCGGTCCGGCAGCATTCGATTGGGATGAAGACGGCATTCCGGATTTGCTTACGGGAGACAATTCCTCCCATTTCGGCGTATATTTTAACCTAGCCGGGAAGGGCGGGGCTAATTTTGCGGAACGGAAAATGCTATATTGCAACGGACTTGAAGTCCACGGCACATGGCGCCAAAGGCCGGGGATTGCCCGAATGCAAAACGGGAAAATTGCTTATGTCATTCTTGATTGGGACGACCAGGTTCGCCTATATTGGCGCATGGACAAGCGCAATCTCGCTGATGCTGGCAAGTTAAGGCTTGT
>CALXLN010000074.1 GCA_944389215.1 uncultured Opitutales bacterium | reverse complement strand
GATTTTCGGATCTTCAAAAGGAGGGTACAATTCAATGCCGCATTTTAAATTCTTAAGGCTGTCGGAAACGGATTCCTTATCGTTGCCGATGCTTGTTATAAATCCGAGCCCGGTTATTACAACATTGCGTTTATCGTTCATAGTCTATTATTTTTTGTAGTCGAATGTAAGGCATATTTTTTCGACGAATGCGCCTTTTTGGCCGTTCACAAGGAGCGAGCCTTCAAACATTGCAATCGGGTGGCGCAAGCGCAAAACTTTCGCCGAAAGAGCCAGAGTGTCTCCGGGACGGCAGAAACGCATGCAGCGCGCGCCGTCGGCGGAGGTGAAAAATATCTTGGACGGATCTACTTCGCTCTTTAAAGCTGGATTTCCCGAAGCTATCAAATAAAGCACGGCAAGCTGTCCGATTGTCTCAAGCATTATAGTTCCCGGAAAGACGGGGTTGTCTTTAAAATGTCCCTTTAAAATTGGTTCGTCGGGTTTTATCGTGTATGTTCCGCTAATTAAATCTCCGCAAAATTCCGCCCTATCTATAAAAAGGAACGGTTCCTGGTGGGGCATTAGGCTTTCAATTTGGCGGCGTTCAAATATTTTCTTATCTTGAGCCATATTTTTTTCTGAAAGTAAAGAATTTGGGCGTTTTTGGAAATTTCTCAATATTATTTTTAAATCAGATTCTTGCGCTTTGCCGCAAATATAAGTTGTTGGGCAAATCCAGAAAGATCCCCGAATTTTTCCGCAGCAAAAGCTCGTATCTTTTTCGCGTCGGGCGGAGTGGAATATAGTTCGGTCATTGCCTGCTTTATCCATGTGTCTACCGGGAAAGCCTCGAAGCGCGACGCACCGAAAAGAAGGATGCAGTCCGCCACTTTGTCTCCTATTCCGCTGAGGCTTGTGAGATATTCTTTTGCCTCCGCGTAGGGAAGTTCGCGCAGGCTCATAGGGTCGAAGTTGTCGCGCTGGATTTTTTCTGCGGTCTTTTTCAGGTAGTCGGCGCGGAATCCAAGCTTGCAGGCGCGCAGAGTCTCTATTGGGGCGGCGGCTATTTTGTCAAAGCCGGGCAGGGCGAATACTCCGTCGGATAATTCGTCGCCGAGTTTTTCCGCAAGCAACTGCACGCACTGCTTTATTTGCACAATGCGCTTGCTGGAACTGCAAATAAAACAGATAATCGCCTCCGCCGGATTTTGGCGGAGTATCCGCAAACTCGGATGAATCTCCAATGCCTGCATCATTGCGGGGTCGCGGGTGGAATGCAGCCGGTGTCTGATTTCTTTGTAATCCGTGCCGCAATCAAGGTAATC
This sequence comes from uncultured Opitutales bacterium, assembly GCA_944389215.1. GTDB lineage: Bacteria > Verrucomicrobiota > Verrucomicrobiia > Opitutales > Intestinicryptomonadaceae > Merdousia. Next base: position 5,822 of record CALXLN010000074.1, on the reverse strand, counting down.
CGATAATTCTTTTGCGTGTTTGCTGGCGGGATTCCCATCCAAGCGAAAAGCACCCCATACTTCGCCGTTTGAATCGAGTTTTAGCTTCGCAAAGTTCCTGCCGAACACTCCGAAGTACTCTGGTTGAATGTCCGTAAATTGTGCCGTGCGATGCCATCTGAACGCCTGTCCGCCGTCGAGCGTTTCACAGAAATCTTCGACGGTGAATTTTGCGCCTTCTATTTTTACATAATCCGATAGCTTGGGGGCGATTGGACAGTTTGACATAGTTTTATTTCGCCTATTTCGCCTCGATTTCTTTCAGCTTGTTGTCTGTGTTCTTTTGGCTGCGGTTGCCGTATTTCATTCCCCAAAGCCATGACTGCTCCTCTAGCAATACTTTGCCGTTGGGAGCTTTCAGAACCAGTTTCCACGCGTTTACGCGGGCGTCGGGCGAAGGCCAGTCTTTGCCGGTTATTCCCAGTTTGACTTCGCGCAATGTGGGATATGTTTCCGGAACGGTAAAAGTATATGTTTGAGGCTTTGGTTGTTTGTTGTTGTCGACTGAAAGTTCAAACGTGCATCCCAACGCTATTGCGTCGGGTTCGTATCCGAACATTAGAAAGAAGTACATTCCCGCGCGCTTATTGGGCTGGGTGCGCAGTATAAGGTGTCCCATGGTTACTTCTTCTCCGGTGAAGACTTCGGCTATTGTGCGGGTTTCCGCATCCGTTAAATAGCGCGAAAAACAATAGGAAAGGGCGGGGGCGTGGGGGTCGTTTACTCCGATTATATAATCGGAACTTTCGGATTCCGCCCCGGATTCTTCGTCCGAGGCGCATGCGCACAGTGCAAGTGTTGCGAAAATCGCGAATGCTATTTTAAAAAATTCTTTCATTGCCATATTAGGATGTAGCGCGCTTTCATTAGGTCAAGAAAATAGAGGTTTGCACAGTAGCTCATATCCTTAATTGGGGGGCAGCCGCAAGCGTTCGAGAAAGGCCGAGGTTCTGCGCGCAAAAAAGGGATTCTGCGTGCAAAAGAATGGTTGGCGCAAAAGAAGGTGGAATGCGTTTAGGAATCTGAGGCATATTCGCAAAGAATGGAATGGTGCGAGAAAAATCTTTGGACAAATTTCCAGTTTTTTGTAGGGCAGATTTTATGTGGACAAAATTTTTTTGCTATTTTATTAGACTTTTATGGGGATTAAATTTTATAGGTTTAAAAATTTGGGCCACTTGCAAAAAATTGTCTTTTATTTCTTTGTAGCGTCTTTGTCGCTTTTTTTTGCGGTTGGGCTTTTTACATGGCTTGTATTGTTCGACTATTTGAATATCTTTCCCACAAAAAGCATTTATTCTTATGTAATTGTTTCTCCTATCCCGGCGTTTGCGTTTGTGGCGCTTATTGTAAGATGGGCTAATTCCCTAAAGTTGGCAAAATTGAAAATACTATTTTTGATGTTGGGTTTTAACGTGTTGGGCATGGCGCCTGCATTGTTTGTTTCCAGCTTTAACGCTAGGTTTATCATAATTGCTGTTTTGTCGTCCGCGGGAATTTTTTTGGCGTTTGTTGTGTCGAATGCTTTATGGAAATTCTTAAAAGGGAAGGCGGATTTTTATTTTCGGATTTTATGCGCGGTATTCTGCATTCCATTTGTTGTTTCGGCTTATTTTTTCGGGATTGGTTTCCAAGGGCGCGTTGCGGCGAAAATTTTTCACAGCAAACCCGATGCAAGTGCGGATATGTGCGCGGTTTCAGATAATTCAGTTTTGCCTTATTGGGAATCCGCACGTGCGGAAATTCTAAATCGGTACGGCTTTTGCAACTTTTCTAAAGAACTGGATTCTGTAAAAAAGTGCAGATTCAAAAAGACAAAGGACGGCGGAAAAAGTTTAAGCTTTGGTTTGCGGCGCTGGGGGGCGATAGTTTTCTTCGGAACTGGCGGCGCCCAAGACATTGAGGAATCAAACCTGTATTTTGGCAACGCCGGAACTCTTCTGCCTTGCGGAAAAAGCGGCGGCGACGAATATGTTCGTGCAAGTTTTAAATCTACCGCCGGAGGAGGATGGTCCGCCACTGCGGAAATTAGCGTTTATTCAGGCAGTAAAATCATAAAAAAATACCAACTGGCGGGAGATGAAGTTGTAAAAAAAGTCGCCGACGCCGAAGCCCGCATAAGGGAAATCGAGGCAATGTGGCGCGCGGGCAGCCAAAAGCGCAAATAGCCGCCTTTCTTGCGGACAATGCCTGCGGGCGGCGCAGAATTTCTTGTGGCTGGAGGCGGATATTAGAAACGCGCCCATGCAGGCGAAGAATAGGGCGCGGCGGCGCAAGAAAATCTACGGCGCTTGCGGCGGAAAATTCCGGCTCTTGCGCCAAGCAACATCCGCGCGAGAAGAAAAGCGCCGGATTAAAAAATCTACGGCGCTTGCGTGGTAAAATTCCAGCTCTTGCGCCAAGCAACATCCGCGCGAGAAAAGCGCCGGATTAAAAAATCTACGGCGCTTGCGGCGGAAAATTCCGGCTCTTGCGCCAAGCAACATCCGCGCGAGAAAAGCGCCGGATTTCCCTGAATCTAAAACTCCAATTTATGCGTCGCTTTTTGTTTTATAGACTAGCACTTTGTCTATTCTGATGCCGTCCATATCGACAACTTCAAATGTGTAGCCGTTCCATTGGGTTTTTTCACCCTCGGTTGGTATTTTCCCCATTTGAGCCAATATCATTCCCGCGACAGTATTATATTCGGCGTTTTTTGCGTTTTCGATATGGGCTTTTAGGATGAAGTCGTAAAAGGTGCATTGGCCGTCGACTAGCATAGAGCCGTCGGAGCGTTCGACAATATCGGGCTCTTCGCCTTTTTCAGGCATATTGCCAAGCAGGGCATCCATAACGTCGTTCATAGTTATGATTCCCAAGGTTATTCCGAATTCTCCAGAAATCACTCCGTACTTAGTCTTTTTCTTGCGCATGGTTTCCAGCGCGTCGTAAACTTTTACGAATTCGTTTAGGAAACAGACTTCGCGAATGTGCTCTTTGAGCTCAAAGTTGTCTTTTGAAATTTCCACAATCAGATTCTTTATCGATATCGTCCCGATTATGTCGTCGAGGTTTTTTCGGTAAACAGGGTAAACTACATGTGGAGAAGATTCAAAAATCTTGAGTATTTCGTCCTTTGTTGCGTCTATTTCAATTCCAACAATATCCGGGCGCGGAGTCATAATGGAGGTAACGCGCCTGTCGCCTAGCGTGAAAGTGCGCTCGACAATATTCTTTTCTATGTGCAGAACTTCTCCGCTTTGCGCGCCTTCGGCAATCATGTGCTTAATTTCCTCTTCGGTAATGGTGTCTTTGCGGTCTTTTATTCGCAGGATTTTAGCGCAAAAGGCTGTTGATTTGCTTAAAATCCAGACGAACGGATGCGCTATTTTAGAAAGCAAAAGCATTGGAGCCGCTATGATTTTTGCGACTTGCTCAGGCGCGGCAAAACCGATTCTTTTTGGAATTAGTTCGCCGAAAATAAGAGTAAGGTAGGTTGCGACGACTACAATAACGGTTTGTGCGGCCAGAAGCGAACTTGATTGCGGCACTCCCACTTTTTGCAAAAAAATGGCGAAATCTCCTGCGAGAGCATCGCCGGAATAGATGCCGGTAAGAATTCCGATAAGTGTAATTCCTATCTGGACGGTCGAAAAAAATTTGTCTGGATCGTTGCTGAGTTTGAGCGCAGATTTTGCAGCCATATTGCCCTTGTCGGCTTCGGTGCGTATTTTAGATTTTCGCAGCGATACCAGCGATATTTCAGACATAGACAGTACGCCGTTTGCCAGTATCAAAAACATTATGACGATAAATTCCATATTAGAGAAAAAATAAATGCAAAAAGCTAATATGGATAAAATCGAAATATTCTCAACACAATAGTCTAATAAATTTTATGGGATAGCATTGCAGTTTTGCGCAAGTGTTTGCGCATCTTGTGTTGCCGCATTCTTGCGCGCTGTTGGCGTGCATTTTTTTGCGGCGAAGAAGCGCGCGTCTTAGTTGTCAAAGAACAAAAAAAGCGCCGCTCTTTCTAGCGGCGCTTTTCGCAAATATTTGAAAATTAGTTCTTGCGCAGGAACTCCACGCACTTTGCGATATCCGGAACATTGTTGTCCCAGTTTGCTTCGTATTCTATTACATAAAATCCGTCGTAGCCTTGCTCGTCGAGTTCTTCAAGCAATGCTTTGTCGTTTAGCTGCCCCGTGCCAAGCGGTACGCACTGGTTTTTCGGATTTCCGAATTCAGCCTGGTCCTTAAAGTGAATTGATCCGATTTTTCCCTTTAGTTTTTTCAGATTTTCAAGGGGCTGGATTTGCGAACGCGAAAGGTGCCCTACATCGGGATTTGCCTTAACATATTGGTAGTCCTTTATGTATTTGAGAACTAAATCGGCGTCGTAGTATTGGTTTGAACTGTCTTTTGCATGGTGGTGCAGGCACATCGTAACGCCGTATTTTTGCCCGTACTTTTCCCAGATGGGGAACATCGCCACGGGGGCTTCGGTCAAAATTCTGTCGAATCCAAAGTCATTGGCGAACTGGCAGAGTGCTTCAACTTCCTTCTCGTTTTTAGCTCCGGTTACCCCAAAACTCACTATTTTCAAATTGGCTTTCTTGAGCAGGTTCTTTACGTAATCGCGCTGTTCTTTTGTCATCTGCGGCCCCATCTTAACGCCGGGCATAGACTTGCTGACGAACTGTCCCGGATAACATTCTATTCCGTCGAGTCCCAGCGGGGCAAGTTTCTGCAAAGTTTCCTCAAGCGTGAATCTATTCAGAGAGTAGGTTTGAACCGCAACTTTGCGGGGTTGTTTGTTTTGGGCGTCGTCGGATGTTGCGCATCCGAATAAACACGCCGCCAATGTAAGTATAAATATGATCCTCTTCATAAGCTTATTCCAATATCGGCAGATTTTTTTTGCAAGGATATTTTCCCTGAATTTTGTCTTTAGCGAAAAAAAAGCTTTAAAAATTTTTCCCATTTTGAAATAATATACGGAACTTTAACACCAAGGAAATATTATATGATGAACAGAAGAACATTCACAAAAACCGCAATGACGGCAATGCTCGGCGCCGTCGCAACCAAAGGAGCAATCGCACAGATGAAACCGACAGACATAGCTGAATCAACCGCACCTTACAAATGTAAGTTTTCTCCAAATCTTGGACAGTGCGCCGCAAGTACAAAGGGCTTGTCAGAGGTAGATAAAATCAAGTTCTTTTACGATTGCGGATTCCGGGGTTTGGAAGACAACGGAATGCCGGGTCGTCCGGTCGAAATCCAAAATGCAATGGCAAAGCAGATGGAAAAGCTCGGAATGGAGATGGGCGTTTTTGTGGCGCACGCCGAATGGGGATGCGCATCGATGGCAGGCAACAGGCTCGATATGAAAAAGCGCACCCGCGACAAGAAAGCAGTCCGCGAATTTTGGAAGGGCAAGATGGAAGCTGCAGTGGAGCTTGCCAAGCGCGTAAACGCCAAGTGGTGCACTGTTGTTCCCGGTCTTGAAGATCCTACATTGGAGCCCGAATACCAGTTTGCCAACGTGGTTGAACACCTTAAATACGCTTCAGAGATTTTGGAAAAGAGCGGATTGATAATGGTTCTAGAGCCGCTGAATATATTGAACCATCCAAGCCTTTATTTGAAGCGCATTCCGCAGGCGTACGCGATTTGCAAGGCTGTCAACAGCCCGAGCTGCAAAATACTTGACGACCTCTACCACCAGCAGATTACCGAAGGCAATCTTATTCCGAATATGGACGCCGCATGGGATGAAATCGCCTACATCC
>CALXLN010000073.1 GCA_944389215.1 uncultured Opitutales bacterium | reverse complement strand
CGGCAAAAAACGGATTCCACGGAAGAACACTCGGAGCGCTGGCGGCAACCGCGCAAGATAAAATCCAACGGGGATTCGCTCCGATTTTGGAAGGATTCTCGTACGGGGAATTTAACAATATTGAGAGTTTCGAAAAGCTAATGGGCGACGATGTCGCCGCAATTTTAGTCGAACCCGTGCAGGGAGAAAGCGGAGTGACGCCGGCGAGCAAGCAGTTCCTAAAAGGATTGAGAGACCTCTGCAAGAAATGCGACGCCTTGCTGCTCTTCGACGAAGTTCAATGCGGAGTCGGCAGATGCGGAAAATTCCTCGCAAGCCAAAGAATAGGCGTAAAGCCCGACGGCGTAAGCCTCGCCAAGGGAATAGGCGGCGGATTTCCAATCGGCGCAACATGGCTGGCGAAGCCTTACGCAGATTTGTTCACTCCGGGTTCGCACGGCACGACGTTCGGCGGCAATGCGCTCGCCTGCGCAGCGGCCTTGGCTACACTCAAGGAAATCGGCTCAAAGAAGCTAATCGAAAACGCCTTTAAATTAGGAGAAGTACTAGCCAAAGGACTTGAAAAAATCGCGAAAAAGTATCCGGAAAAAATCAAGCTTACCCGCGGTTTGGGCCTCATGAGGGCCGTTCTATTTCAGCCTGAATACCAGAACTCCGCAGTATGCGCAAAACTCCGCAAAAATAAGCTAATACTTATTCCAGCCGGCGCAAACGCACTAAGATTCCTGCCGCCACTAAACACGACTGCCGCGGAAGTAAACTCCGCGCTAAAAATATTCGAAAAGACAATGGGAGAACTCTAACTATGGTAAGATCGTTTTTAAAAGACACAGACCTGACTCCGGCGGAAGCCGCGGAAGTCTTTGACCTCGCCTACCGCTATAAAAAGCTCCGCTCGGCGGGCGTAATGGACGTTCTGCGCGGGCAGAGCTGGGGGTTGGTGTTCTTCAAGAAAAGCACCCGCACAAGACTTTCGTTTGAAGCGGGAGTATACGAACTTGGCGGGCATCCTATGGTTATGAACTCCTCCGACCTGCAAATTTCGCGCGGGGAAACCATAGAAGACACCGCTAAAATTATGGGGAGATTCCTGCACGGAATAGTTATTAGAACTTTCGGGCAAGATATTGTTGAAACTTTCGCCAAGTATTCCGGACTTCCCGTCGTGAACGCGCTAACCGACCTTCTCCACCCCTGCCAAAGCTACACGGACATGTTTACAATGATGGAGTATTTCAGCAATGGAACACCGTCTGTCGAATCGCTCAAAGGCAAAAAGTTTGTATTTTTCGGAGACACTGCCTGCAATATGGCATATTCGCTTGCGCTTGCGGGCTCTATGTTCGGAGTGGAAGTAGTCCTTTGCGGCCCCAAAGAATTCAAACCCACAAAAGAGTTGGACAAGTTGTTTAAAGACGCAAAATTGCCCAAGAACTATACTTTTACAGACGATCCAATAGAAGCCGCAAAAGGCGCAAACGTGCTCTACACGGACGTTTGGGTAAGCATGGGCAAGGAAGATGAAAAAGCCGAGCGCATTAAGATAATGTCGCCTTACCAAGTTAACGAAAAACTGTTTAAGGTTGCCGCAAAAGAATCCTACTTTATGCACTGCCTGCCGGCGCACTCCGGCGAGGAAGTTAGCGAAGGCGTATTGCGCGGAGCAAAGAGCATAATATTCGACCAAGCCGAAAACCGCCTCCACGTTCAAAAGGCGATTGTAAGCTGGCTCGTGCAGCAAAACCGCAAAAACAAAGCGCAAGCTTAACATAATAAAAAAACCTCCGCCGCAAGCGGAGGTTTTTTTGTATAAGCATATTTAATATCTGCCGGTTTAAACCGCTTTTTAGACATATTGCGCCGAAGAAACGCCCGCATAACGAATGCGCGCTAACCCCTTTCTACAGGGAACAATCCAAATCAAAAAAAAACGTAAAGCACGCGCATTTGAGCCGCCTCCTCGGGCGCAAACAGTTTTGCAACAAATGCGCGCGAGAGTTTGAGAGGCTAAAGTTAGCCCCCACAAAACCGCGCCAAACCAAAAATTCTTAGCATCCATTCTTTATAATGCAATCGCGCGCTTATTTCATTTGAAAAAACAAGCGCGTTTGTTTCATTTTACATCCATATGAACTATACCGCCCTCGACTTTGAAACAGCCAACTCCTCGCGCGCGTCGGTTTGCGCGGTTGGATTTGTGCGGGTAGAAGACGGGAAAATAGTAAAATCAGCGCACCAGCTTATAAATCCGCAAATGCGCTTTGACTACCGCAACGAAGCCGTCCACGGGATAACCGAATACGATGTTCGAAACGCTCCGATTTTCTCCGATTATTGGGACGAGCTGCGCCCGTATCTTGGCGATGTCGTAATAGCGCACAACGCCGCTTTCGATATTTCTTGCTTGCGTGCAACTCTAGATGTTTACGGGCTAGCCGCAGCAAATTTCAAATACCTATGCACATTGCGCATAAGCCGCAAGACCTTGGGAATGCAGAGCAACTCTCTGGACTCCCTGGCAAGGGCGCTAAACCTAGGATGCTTCAAACACCACAACGCGCGCGAAGACGCGGCTATGTGCGCAAAACTTTTTGAGGTTCTGCGCGCGCGCACTGATGTCTCAAAATTCGCAAAAGATTTTCTATCTCCGCAAGATAAAATTCGTTCCGCTTCGGACAATGCGTTCGACAATAAGCGCGCAAATTCAAGACCGGACAAATTGCTCCAAGGCGCGCGCCGCTCCGAACCGCACCCGTCTGCTGAAGACAAAACGCCTTCAAGCCAATTTCCGCCGATAGCCAAAAACGAAAAATTCTTCCAGCCGGAACTGTTCAAATTTGCTAAAATAATAGGAGTACCCCAAGAAGGCTGCAAGCCGCGCAAAACGGAAAAAGAGCCAGCCAATTTGGAAGAATTATTGGACTTCGATTTTTCGCCGATAGACTTTTCAAAAAAGTTCGTCGTAACGGGAATTTTTTCGTCTATTTCCCGAAAAGAGGCGGAAAGTCTGATACTATACCGCGGCGGAGAAGTCCAAAAAGCTGTAAATTCTCAAACCGATTATATTGTAGTTGGCGGAGTTAAACCACCGTCTTGGAACCGCGGCGAATATGGAGAGAAAATAGACGCGGCATTGAAAATAGGACGCGCGCGGTTTTTAAGCGAATCGCATTTTCTGCGCGAAATTCAATAAGCAAAAAAAATAAAAAAAAAGCTTGCGCGCAGTTCCAATTAATACTTAACTGCCATCTTTAATTGACGCAGGGTGGAGCAGCATGGTAGCTCGTCAGGCTCATAACCTGAAGGTCATAGGTTCAAATCCTATCCCTGCACCCACTTTCCGAAAACACCGCTTTTTTCATAGGCGGTGTTTTTTTGTGCCGGCAATTGCAGGTCTTGCCTTTTTTAATTGCTCACAATACACAGCGTTCCGCCATTCAAAAAAAATCCGCAAATTTAGATTTTCCGCATGGCAAACTCCGAAGTTGCATATGTTTTAACTTCCATTCCGCCCGCCCTTTCCAAAAAAAAATGGGTCAATACCAAAGGTTGTGGAATAGGTTGATTTTTTAGATTTGCCTTTCATAGATTCACCCCGCATTCCACGAGGACTCTCAGTCTGTAATTTTCAAAGTTTCTGTATCCATAGGCTCTGCGTT
>CALXLN010000072.1 GCA_944389215.1 uncultured Opitutales bacterium | reverse complement strand
TGGGAGTGGTTGGGCAGCGTGCGGGTTTTTTTCCGACGGTGAAAGCGCCGTCTTTGGCGCAACCCATTTTACCGCGCGCGGGAGCCACGGGTCTCTTCTGGAATTTCCGGTTTTTCCGAGCATCAATGAGCACAAAGCGGGTATTACCGTAAGCGCTACCAGGAAGGAAGCCGCCATGGAAACGAGCACTGCTTCGGATAGCGGGGCAAACATTTTGCCCTCTATTCCGGATAGACCGAATGTTGGCACAAATACTATCATTATAAGCGCAGTCGCGTAAAATATTGAAGCGCGTACCTCCACGCACGCATCTAAAATCACTTTCGACCTGGGTTTCGGCGCGGGAGAATTTCGGTTTTCGCGCAGGCGCCTGTAAACATTTTCTACGTCAACTATCGCGTCGTCCACCAACATTCCTATCGCCACGGCGAGGCCGCCGAGCGTCATAGTGTTTATAGAAGAACCCGTCAAACGAAAATAAATAAGCGCTATTGCCAAAGAAAGCGGTATTGCCGTAACGGTTATAAATGTTGTGCGGACATTCAGCAGAAAGGCAAAAAGCACCACGAATACCATGATTGCTCCGTCTACAATGGCGTCTTCTACATTGTCTACGGCTTTATTTATAAAGTCGTCTTGGCGGTAAACTACATTAAGCTGCGTTTTTTCCGGAAGGCTTTTTTGGATTTCAGATATGGCGGAGTCGAGCTTTTGCGTTATTTCCAAAGTATCGGTGCCCGGCTGTTTTGAGACTGTTATTATAATTCCGGGTTTGCCTCCGATGGCGGCGTCTCCGCGCAATTGGGCCTTGTCTATCCGCACCTCGGCGACGTCTTTTACAAGTATGTTCCCGTCCGGAGAGGCTTTGACTACGGCGTTGGCTATATCCTCTATTGCCGAGGTCCTTCCGACATTTCTGATGGTTACTTCAACTCCGCCGCGGTTCACTATACCGCCTCCCGTGTTGGATTGAGCATTTGCCGCCGCTTTTTCCAGTTCGTCAAGCATAACTCCCAACGCCGCCATTTTTGCGGTATCCGGTATTATGCGATATTGCTTTAGTCCGCCGCCGGTGGAGAGCACTTGAGATATTCCCGAAATATTGGAAAGCCTGCGGGCAACGGTATAGTCGGCAATTGTCCTAAGGTCTATGGGGGTTACTTTGGGATTGTCGGTAGACAGTCCCAGAATCATTATTTCTCCCATTACCGACGATATCGGAGCTATAAGCGGTTGGACATTTGGCGGAAGGGAAGCAGAGGCGGCCTGCAGGCGCTCCTGGATGAGTTGGCGCACTTTATATGGATCAGTATTCCAGTCAAACTCCAGATTTATCAGGCAAAGCGACGGGGTGTTTGATGCGCGTATGCGCGTTACGCCGTTTAGCCCGTTAAGGGCGGTTTCAAGTGGAACGCTTACTAGGGTTTCAATTTCCTCCGGAGCCATTCCGGGAGCTTCCGCTACGATTGTGGCGATGGTTTTGTCCAAATCCGGGAGGATGTCCACAGGGAGTTCCCGCGCGCAATAAGCTCCATAAAACGCCGTTATCAACGCCGTTACAACCACTAGAAACCTGTTTGCCAGAGAATATCTAATTATTGCAGAAAATATTTTCATGTTTCTAGTTCTTTCTTTTGTTCCGCGAGAATGCGGCCGCAAAAACCGCGTTTAATAAAAGCGAGGCAGCTAAAATTGCGTAAAGCAGATAATAGAAATATCCGGAATGTTCCAGCCTATCCCATAAATTGCCGGTTTGGACTCCTGCGTTGCCGGAATCGGAAACTCCTGCGCTTGATTCTGATGCTTTCGCGCTTGGAGGCTCTTTGGGGGCCGTTTGCGCATAATCAGCCGAATTGCCGGCAGCTTTTGTTGCACCGGCAGAATTTTCTCCGGGGAGATCATCCGCGTGCGAATGGGCGTCAATATCGGCAGGAGGCATAAATTGAAGCTGGTATGCGCCGGAGGCTGCAACTGTTTCTCCGGCTTTCAGGCCGTGCAGTATTTCGGAGTTAACGTCGTCGCTTCTTCCTAATATTACTTGGCGCTTCTCGTAAATTTTGTCTTCGGGGCATTTTTCGACAAAAACAAATTTTTTTGCGGAATCGCCTATGATTGCGCCTTTGGGAACGGCAACGGCGGCGTCGCCCGAACCTTCGGATATGTAAAATATTGCGCGCATTCCGCTTTTTATTGATAAAGACGGATTGTCCAGTTCAAAATATACTGGAAGGGTGTTTCCGCCCTCCGAAATTTTAGAACCGAATTTAACAAGCCGCGCGGAAAACGTTTTTTCGCCGAATGCTTCGAGTTTTATTCGCGCGGCGAGTCCTATTCTAAGCTTTCCGACATAGCTTTCGAAAACATTTGCGACAGCATAGAGTTTTGAAATATCGGTTATGCGGGCTATTTCAGTGTTTGGCTCGACGGGGCTTCCATTCACCGCGTTTAAAGTCTCTACAATGCCACCGATGGGGGATTTTAAAACCACCGACGGAGGGGGATTGCCGGGCAGCAGGCTTTCAATCCTGCATATTGGCTGGCCTTTTCTTACGCGCATGTCGGGCGATACGTAGAGTTCCGCAATTCTGCCGGCGACTCTGGATGACACGGCGGAAATTTGAGACGGAATATTTTCAATTTTTCCTACCGCCATTATTATGTTTTCAATCGCTTTGGATTCGGCTTTTGCAGTCGTGAGATTAACGGCTTCCAAAGACATTTTGTCAACCTGCACAAAATTAGACAAGCCCGTATGCAAAGACGCGTCCGGAGCGTCGCCGTGGTCGCAGTTCTCGTGTTGAGCTTTTGCGCCTGCTGCAAAAGACGCGAATAAAACGGCAATCAGAAATTTTTTATTTTTCATTTTTTTCATTTACTCCCAAGGCGTATTTTAATGCTATTGAATTTCTCGCCTGCTCGGCGACGAGAGAAAGTCGCATAAGTTTAAGTTGCAGGCAGGTTTGCCACGCACCCAAAACTTCGGTTATGTCGGCCTGCGCGTGTTTTCTGGCTTCCAGATATTGGCGGTATATGTCGCCCGAAGGGTTTTCCACGTCAGTTTTGTGCTCCTGCAAAATTTTAGAGTATCTTTTGGCGAGCATCCGGTAAGCTGATATTTCTCCGCGGATTTGGTTCTCTTTTGCGGCGGAACGCGTTTCCGCCTGCCTCCGCAGCGCAAGTTTTTCATTTATGCTTCCGTCAAAGGAGTTTAGCGGAAGCGGGACCGACAAACTAAGCCCCAGCGCCTTTTCGCGTTTTTTGCCGATTGGATCGTCTATTGAAGTGCCCGCCTCGAAAAACAAGCCTACTTCTATATCCTCAAATCTTCCGGCCTTGACAAGCGCTATCTGGGCGTTGGCGTTTTCAGCCGCCAGAGAATACATCAGCCAATCGGGGCGCGCCTCCAGAGTTTGGGGAGAAAACTGTCCTTTGGGCGCGGGAATTTCCGCAAGCTTGTCGGAGAGCTTCAAAACCGCGTCGGGAGGGAGCCCCAAAAGAATTTTCAAGCGCGTCAGAGCCGCAGCCGTTTCCGCGTCGTCGCGCATTATTTCAATCCGCAATTTTGCGGTTTCGCTTTCCGCGCGCTTTGCGTCCAGCGGAGAAGCTTCGGCGTTTATTAAGGAAGCCTTAAGAAATTCCTCAAGTTCTTTTGCAGCCTTTAAAAGAGCCCGTTTTGCGGCGGCAATCGACGACTTTTCAAGGGCGTCTATGTACGATGTTTCCACTTGAAGGGCTAGCTGGCGGCGCGCCTCTTCATATTCCAAAACCGCAAGTTTTACATCCAAATTTCCTATTTCTTTTTCTTTTGACAATCTTCCGAACAGCGGAAATTTTTGCGATATTTCCGCCCTGGCGCCGTATTCGCCCTCGTTAGAAAACAATTTGTCGTTTCCGTATTCCGCGCCTAGCACGGGATTCTCAAGCCTTCCGGCTTGCGCGGCTCTGCCGCGCGCGGCGTCAATGCCGGTTTTTACCGCTTTTAAATCCAGATTATTGCCAAGCGCGAATTCCGCCGCGGAGACGCGCGACAGCTCAAGAGGAGGATTCTTTTGACCGCCGGCGGCAAATATACATTGCAGACATATGGCTACTGTAAAAAATTTTTTCATTTTGCTTGTAATTTTAAGGGTTGCGTTTCGGAGCGCGTTTTTATGCGCACCCGATTGATCGTATTGCGTATCCTCAAATTATAAGCGGAATATTTTCGCGCGGCCGCCAGCCGGGCGGCGGGAAACATAAAGATTTTGAAGCGTGTTCAGATATTCGGTAAAAGTCGAAAACGGCGTATGAGGGCGGAATGGGGTGGCTATATGTTTGCGGGTGGGAAATCTTTAGCGTTTTGGCGGCAATTTTCGGGGATTTTTCCGATTCTATCAGAATATCTACGCATTTTGAATTTAAATTTATCCGCTTTCCCCCGATACCCGGTTCGCCAGGGCAGTCTTCATTGATACACGAATGCCGGGAACTTAAATTTATATGGACGCAATCCTTATGGAAACACACAACCAGCGTACCGACAACTCCGGCCATGGAATTTATCGACATGCATACGGCAAGCATAAGTGTTGTGAGGTATCGCACGGTTTCTAACTTGGAAAAACTTCCGCGCAATTCAAGCTTTTATTAATGGATTTTGATTGATTCCTGCGTGTTTTTTCATATCCGAAAATTCATGAGAAATAAATTATTGCCGTTTGCAGGGGCTATTCTTGCAATGTTGCCGGGCGGCTGTGCCTCCGAATCGTCTCCGGAATCCTTATGTTTGCGCGCTGTTGAAAATTGCGACAAAACAGACCTTTCAAATTATCCTGCTGCCGCCGGGAAAGCAGCTGAAGGCTTTATGATTTACGCAGATTCGTCCAGGACGGGTACGCCTTTTTCAAAAGATCCGCACGTCGTATTTTTCGGAGGTAGATACATTATGTATTTTTCGATTCCCCCGTACGCCGACAAGGATAAAGCCGAAAAGATAAAAGGCTGGGGAATTGGAATAGCTGAAAGTTCAAATTTGAAAGACTGGAAGAAAATTGGCGAAATAATTCCGGAGGACGAATGCGAAAAGAACGGAATTTGCGCGCCCGGTGCAATTATTCGGGACGGCGTTGTGCACTTATTTTATCAAACGTACGGGAACTTCCCCAAAGATTGCATATGCCACGCATGGAGTGCCGACGGCGTCAACTTTGTGCGCGATCCGTCGAATCCGGTTTTTGCTCCAGACGGCGACTGGAATAACGGAAGGGCCATTGACGCCGAAGTGGTAAAATTTGGCGAAAACTATTTAATGTATTACGCCACGCGCGACAAATCCGGAAAAATCCAAATGCAGGGTGTCGCTTCTACCGACGGCGAGTCCACATTCGGCCGCGGGACTTGGAAAAATCTTTCAAAAGACGCTCCTGTTTTAAAACCCGAGCTGCCTTGGGAAACCAAGTGCATTGAAGCCGCTTCTGCAATAGTTCGGGACGGCAAAATTTACATGTTCTACGCAGGCGGATACAATAACGACCCCCAGCAAATAAACGTCGCGGCAAGTTCAGACGGCGTGCATTTTAAGCGCCTTTTTGATGAGCCTTTTCTAAAAAACGGCAAGCCGGGGGAATGGAATAGCAGCGAATCTGGACATCCCCACATATTCACCGCCCCCAACGGCGACACCTATCTTTTTTACCAAGGCAATGACAACGGCGGCAAAAATTGGTTTTTGTCGAACGTAAAAATCGTCTGGGAAAACGGGATTCCGCGGATAACCGATTGATCCGAAATGGATGGCTGTGTGGCAGGTGTTCGAAAATGCGGAATCTTGGGTAGTCGGAAAATAGCCTCGTTGTTTGCGCGGCGTCGTTTTGCGGATGAGTTATGCCGCGTATCCGCATAATTTTAATGCGCGGCGCGGTTTTTGGCGCCGGCTTTTGCTATGTTTGTCGGTGATTCGTAATAATGCGGCAAAAGGCGCAGTTTAATTTTTTCTTTTCCTTGCCATTTGCAGGCCGATTCCCTCAGAGCGGCGCGGCAATAATTTTGCAAATATTGAATTTGAACGAGTTGAAACAAAAAAACTCCCGCATTTTTGCGGGAGTTTTTTAGCGCCCGAAATTTAGGCAAATTGTTTCAGCTTTTCTTTCAGAGCGTCTTTCGACGACATCCTTGCGGTTCCAATCATTTGAGAATTCTTGAAAAATATGATTGTTGGAATGGATGCTACGCCGAATTTTTGGGCGATTTCCGGAGACTCGTCAGTATTGAGCTTGCATATTTGATAAGTGTCGCCAACTTCTTCTGCGAGCGCGTCGATTGTTGGCCCCAACATTTTGCAGGGGCCGCACCACGGCGCCCAGAAATCCACGAGCGAAACTTTGGAACTCGATATTGTAGCGTCGAAATTCGACGCATTTAAATGTATAAGTTTGTCCGACATTAAAATAAACGCCTTTCTTGTTGCAATTATACGTCTAAAACAATCATTACCGCAAATGCTATTGCAACCGCAGCAGCAGCTACATCTATAATTACCGCCCCCATGGAAACGGAGTCTTCTTTTGCAGCTATAGGCTGCGGGGGAATCGGCGCGGAAGCTGCGCGCGGTTTTGGCGCCTCCGCAGGGGAGGCTTTCGGAAGATCAAACACCGCCTTGGGCGCGGCAGCGGCCTTTGGTAGGTCTATCGATATTTTTGGGGAAGCCGCCGGAGCCGGCTGGCTGGCGGAAACCGGCTGGGCCTTCGGAAGGGTGGGGGTATGTTCCAA
Organism: uncultured Opitutales bacterium; assembly: GCA_944389215.1. Lineage (GTDB taxonomy): Bacteria > Verrucomicrobiota > Verrucomicrobiia > Opitutales > Intestinicryptomonadaceae > Merdousia. The sequence continues at coordinate 9,732 of CALXLN010000072.1, read as the reverse complement.
TACCGCTTTCGGAGGCTGTGAAACATTGTTTACCGGTGGTGTTTGCGCCGCGTCTTGCGGAGTATTATTGATTTCGTCTGCCATGAGTGTGATAAGTTTATTGTTCAAATAGGATTTCTATGGAAAGCCGTTGCGGTCAAAGCAACTTATTTGAATCAAAGTATCGCCAACTTATTTGGCTTTTCAAGCTTTTTTGTATTGATAATATCGCATATCTCGGAAAAACTATGCGGATTATGATAGTAGACATGGAAGTTAAATCCGCCGCCGAAAATATAAGTAAGCGCGCGGGGTATTTATGGAGGTTTCTTTGACGTCCCCAAAAAAAGGGAACAAATAGCCGAACTTGAATCGCAAATGGCGTCGCCGACATTTTGGGACGATCAAACCGCCGCTCAGAAAGTCGTCGCCGAACTGGCCCGTTTGCGCAATTTGGTGGCTCCGCAACTGGAACTGCAAAAAAAAGTGGAGGATTTGAACGCGCTTTTCGAGCTCGCAGAGGAATCTGAAGACGACGCGGAACTAGCTGCGGAATTGGCGTCGGAAACGGCAAAGCTCCATAGGCATCTGGATACCATAGAAATAGAATCATTCCTGAACGGCCCTCTTGATTCCAACAACGCCATTGTTACAATTCACGCCGGCGCCGGCGGAACGGAAAGTTGCGATTGGGCTGAAATGCTTTTCAGAATGTATATGCGCTGGGCGGAGCGCCGCGGCTATTCCGTGGAAATAGAGGACGTTCAAGACGGCGAGGAGGCCGGGGTTTCAAAGGTTACTTTCAGGGTGATAGGCCCAAACGCATACGGCTACTGCAAGGCCGAGCGCGGCGTCCACAGGCTTGTGCGCATTAGTCCTTTCGATTCAAACAAACGCAGGCACACGTCTTTCGCATCGGTGGACGTGATAGCGGAAGTAGAAGACGATATCGATTTGGAAATAAAGGAAGACGAAATAAAAATCGACACCTACCGTTCCAGCGGGAAGGGAGGCCAAAAAGTAAATAAGACCGACAGCGCCGTGCGCATAACGCATTTGGCCACGGGAATAGTAGTGGCGTGCCAAAACGAACGTTCGCAATACAAAAACAAAGCCACCGCAATGAAGATTCTCAAAAGCCGCCTATACGAAAAACTTTTGGACCAAAAACGCGCCGAAATGGACAGATTTTACGGAGACAAGGGTGAAATTGCCTGGGGAAACCAGATTCGCAGTTACGTGTTTCAGCCCTATCAAATGGTAAAAGATTTGCGAACCGGCGCCGAAACGGGAAACCTGCAGGCCGTTATGGACGGAGATCTCGACATGTTTGTAAACGCGTGGCTGCGCGCCGGAGGCCCTACCGCTCGAAATAAAAACTACCAGCTCGGCGACGAATGACAATTTTATTTCCCAATAAACTAAACGCTTGCAAAACGCGCCGCGTTAAAGATTTTATTAGAAGTCTATTCACAATATGCTCGATTGGCAAATAAAACCCCTTGCAAAAAAGTCAGCAGTCTCCGATCGCGAAATAAGACCGGGGGATTGCGTCGTATGCGCGGTGTTTGTGGACGAGCTGGGAAATCTCGACAGAATTGACGTTCATAAAGACGAATTTGATTCCGCTAAAATAAAAGGAAAAGTCATAGGCTGGTGGGAGCGCGTGGTAAGCGACGCTCCAGATGCCGACGAGCGCGCTGCCCGCAAAATGGCGCTGGCAAGCTCGGAGGATTTTTTCCTTTCGCTCTTCGACGAAGCCTCTAATGTGGAAATGGAAGAGTCAGATGTCGTCAAGCAGATGCTGGGCTTGCTGTTGGAACGCAAGCGCATTTTGCGCCCATTGGGAAGGCCGCGCAACGGAGTGCAGAAATATCTGCACGTGGCTACAAAGCGCGAATTCGCCGTCCCTCAAAAAAATCCGGACGAAGAACTTATATATAGAATACAAAATCAGCTAGGAGCCATAATAATATGACGGAAAAATTTTTAAAATCAATGCTTCTTGCGGCGTTAACGCTTGTCGTATGCGCATGCAGCGATGAAGACTCCGTAAAGAAACTTATAACATTCCATACAGGCAGCGAGCGCGACAATGCAATGGCTTCAAACAGGACGCTTGAAGTTATGCCCATTAGCACGGTGTCTGTCATGACGGATACGAACCATTTCATGTATAATGGAGACTTGCAAAAAGTGCATGTAGCCGAGGTTACGCTCCCTGACGGAAAACCCCTGCGAGGATTTTATTTTATATGTAATTCGCGCGGCGCCAAGCGCCTGTTTCAGGCTACCGCCAGCAATATGGGAGGATATGTCGTTGTCAAGTATGACGGAAATGTCATAGGTTTGCGGCGGATTGATATGGCCATGAACGACGGAAAAATTTTCGTTACCCCCGAAATCCCATTAAAAGCCGATTTGCAAGCGCTTGTCGATGAAATGAACAAGGCAATCGACACTATAAACGAAATAAAGGAAGAGGCAAACGCTTGGTAGCATTTATATAAATAGGGGGATTTTGCCGAGTGTTTCGCATGGATAGATTCTTCGCAGTCGCCGCCGCATTTTTAATTTTGCCGGCGGGAGTATTTGCGAATCTTGTGTGGCCAACGGAATCGAAAGATTTTGCGCTTGGAAAGTCTCCCGAGACATTTCTGCAGCCTACCGTAAGCGGAAATCCTATGAGCGGCGCTTTTGGGGACGTGCGCAACAATGGCACGCGCTTCCACGAAGGTATCGACATAAAACCGGTCAGGCGCGACAGGAAAGGAGAGCCGCTGGACGACGTCTATTGCGCCATGGACGGAAAAGTCAGGATGATAAATAAAATAGCCGGCAATAGCGGATACGGCAGATATGTGGTTGTATCCCACGAAAACTTCGACGTGGAAGTTTACACTTTGTACGCCCACCTCGCCGAAATTGATTCCGGAATCGCAATCGGTTCGAATATTAAGGCTGGGGCGCGCATAGGGAAAATGGGGCGAAGCGCAAGTTATTCCATAGCGCGCGCGCAGGCGCACCTGCATTTTGAGATAGGGTTGCGGCTGAGCGATTCATTCAACTCGTGGTACAAGACAAAGCGCTACAAACAGAAAAACTTTTTCGGAAACTACAACGGAATGAATCTCGTCGGGTTCGATCCTCTTGCCTTTTTTTACGATGCCAAATCCGGAAAGATAAACGACGGGTTTGCCTCGTACATATCGTCCATGCCCACAGCCTATGTCGTGCGCGTATATACACGCACCACTCCGGATTTTGTGAAGATATATCCGGCATTGGTAGACGGCGGCGGCAATGCATGCGGCTGGGATATTTATTTTACATGGTACGGACTTCCGCAAAAGTTTGAACGCATTAAAGATCCCAGGCCGGGAGCCCGCGAAGGAGAAATAGAAATAGTAAAATACAACCCGTCGCAGCTCAACCATAAGTGCCGGCGTTTCGTCGTGTTGGATTCAAAAGGGCGCCCCCAAATAACCGATACCCTAAAAGATATGTTAAAAAAGATATTTCCCTAATCCGAATTTTGCAGGGCGGAGCGGGAAAATTCCGCCCGCCCCAGCACTTGCAAACAGGCGCTTTGTTTGAAGAACGCTTGATCCGGGTGTGTTTTTATGCTTGAGTGCGCAGCACGTCCTCAGGCGGGAGAATTTCGCTTGGACTTTTGGCGGAGGCGCGCGGTTATTTTTTTATTAAATCGTAGAATTGCCTTATATCGCTTAAAATGCGGCTGCGTACGTACTCGCGGGACGGAGTTGAGGTAATGTAGCTTGTTCTGCCCAAAATTGCCAGAAGGGTTGCTCCCACGAAATTTTCCGGCAGCTTTTTAATTTCTCCGCGCTTTATGGCGTTGCGTATCACTTTGCGCGCCTTGTCGAATTCCAAAAGCACAAAATCTTTAAACTTTGGCTGTCCCTGGATAAGCGCAGAGTAAAGCGTGTTGTATTTTAGCATATCAATGTCCCTGCCGTCCATCGTGGTTATTTTCATGACGGCGTCCGCGGCATGGGCAAAGAAATCTTTTAACGACATCTTGTCGTAGTCGACCCCGGTAAAATAGCGGTCGTAGAAGTATTCTTTGCAGGCGTGAAATACAAGTTCGTCTTTGCCTCTAAAATAGCGGTAAAGCAGCCCGCGCGAAATGCCCAGCTCGTTTTGTATGTCGCTTACCAATACTTTATCGTAGCCTTTTTCCAAAAGAAGCAGGAATGTGGTCTTTAATATTTTCTCTTTTGTGCCGGATGACATTGGATGCTTTTTTATTAAGGTATCGGATAAAAAACAATTCCGGCGCGTCTTTCAACTCATTTGTGCTCTGCTTAAAAAAAATAATGAACTTCCGTTCATTTTTTTATTTGACAAGTGAACGTATGTTCATTTTGCTTGGTAGGCGAAAAATGAACGTTCGTTCATTGTGTGCCTATAAATTTTAAAGGGAAGAAAATATGATAAATTTGAAAACATCGTTGGCAACGGCCGCTGTCTTGGCCTTTGCGTCCGGAGCGTTCGCTGCCGGCTATCAAATAGTGGAGCAGGGCGCTTCCAATATGGGAACCGCCATGGCAGGGGCTACGGTAAATGCGAATAACGACGCTTCCGCCGCATTCTGGAATCCGTCGGCGACTTCGTTTATGGGGCTGGATGTCGGCAAAACGCGCATGGATTCGGTTTTGTCGATAGTAGTCCCTACGCTCTGCGTAAATAACAGAGGCTCAACTCCGGAAATCCCCGGGACAGACAACCACGGCACCTGCGGAACGAACGAATTGGTCCCCAACTTTTTTCTCGCCCACCGCCTATCGGAGGATTTTACCGTAACATTGTCGGTAACGGCGCCGTACGGTTTGGAATCTAAATACAACACAAATTGGTTCGGCAAATACCAGGCTGAGCGCAGTTACCTTTTCACTACCGACGTGAACCCGAGCATTGCGTACAAAGTTACCGATTGGCTGTCAATCAGCGGCGGCGTAAGCGGGCAATTCGCATATTGTTCATTGAGCCAGTTTACTCCGATGGGAATGATGGATTTGACCGGAGAAAGCTGGGGGGTCGGCGGCAATGTCGGTTTTACAGTCCAGTATGCCGACGACGGGAGATTCGGTTTTTCATGGCGCAGCGCCGTAGACCACGACCTCACAGGCGCGCAGCATTTTAATGACATAAAGACGGCCTCCATATCCGCCGACATGCATATGCCCGACACTTTTACAGTTGGCATTTACCAGCGCCTTCGCGGTTGCCTGTCGGAATTTGCGGTTATGATGGACTACTGCTATACGAGGTGGTCGGTGTTTGATGAATTGAAAGTGAACGGCATTGGAGCGCCGGCTATTCCCGAGAACTGGAAAGACACTTCCCGCATTTCGGTAGGATTCCATTATTATCCCGAAGAAATAGAAGGATTGACTCTGCGCATAGGCGGATGCTACGACGAAAGTCCGGTTAGATCCGCCAAAGACCGCACTGCGCGCATTCCATGTTCGGACAGGTTCTGGGCTTCTTGCGGAGCTGGGTATAAATACGGGCCGTTTACCTTCGACATTGCGTACACATACATATTTGTGTTGGACAGCAATATGGATAGATACGAAGCCTCGGTCGGAAGCACTTTGCGCGGCGACTACTATGCGCACATACACGTATTCTCTGGGCAAATAGGTTTTGAATTTTAATCGGCATTTTTCCGAATTGAAAAGCCCCTCTGGAAATCCAGAGGGGCTTTTTTTGTGCATGCATAATCCCAAAGGCGACAAACTTTTGCTTTAATCTGTTTTTTTGCAGGACAACCAGCGCGTCGCTTTGGCTTTTAATTTATTCTGGTCAACTTTGATTCCCCAACCGGAGATACCGGATTTTACTGCGTATAATCCGTTCGGCTGCCTGTAGGTTGCTTTTTCTATTACGCAATCGGTAAATACGGTGGATTCCTGTGGTTTTTCCAAGGCTTCAACCCAAGAGGCTCCGCAGGCGATGGCAATTTGCTGGTAAATTGTGCAACCAGCTCCAATCAGGCTGTCGTCGCCAATCATAATGCGCGTATTCCAAGAATTTATTTTTTTTGCGAGTTTTGCCATATCGGACAAATCAACCATGCATCCCGGATGCAGATTGTAAAAATCGCCCATTCCACGGGGAGATTCTGCAAGCGCTCTCCATGAAGGACGCAAGTTCACGTCCGGTATTAGGGAAAGCCCGAACGGGCGGCATTTCTTTTGAAGGGCTATCAAATCTTCATCCGAAAGGTTTGCTGGATCTTCCAGTGCATTCAGCCCCGCGTCGGCGAGACGTTTTAAAGTGTCCGCCAAATCCTGCAGATCCGTAAAGTTTTTATATCCTTGGTTTGCGTCGGCGACTATGAAGCAGTCTGAGCCCATTGATTTTCTCAGTGTTGACACTAGCTTGCAATCCAATTCGATGTCGCCGAACACTTTCAATTTGATATAATTTACAAGTTTTTCCTTTTTTGCGATATCTGCTTGTTTCGACACTTTGGCAGGATCGTTTTCCAAAATGCAGAACATCCCGTTTACGGGATCCTTTTTTGACAGGCCTAGGAGTTCAACTGAAGGCTTTTTTTCGCATTTTCCCTTAATATCCCATAAAGCCATATTCAGCGCCTCAAAAGGATGCCAGGATAAATATTTGCGGTCGGTCCCCATTTCATCAAGCACTTGCGACGGATTTTTGCCGATGGCTTTTTTCATATCTTCGGCGTATTTTTCCAATTTTACCCCAGGATTGTTTGTAGCAAGGATTGTTTCGCCCCAACCGTCAAATTCTCCAGCCTTTACGCGCAACATTAAATGCTGGCGGGAATTCCAATTGCCGAAGCTGAAATGCCGCTGTACATCTACGTTTATAAGATAAAGTTCTATGTCCTCAATTATAGGTTCGGCCGCAAATGCAGTGTGAAACGTTAAAATTGAAGATAATAAAATTATACAAGCTGCGAATTTGTTTAGCAATCTCATAGTTTTCTTAAAAGTTTTCAATATGTAAAACAAAAGATAAGGTTGTTTGAAAAATTAATCAACAAAGATATCGAATATTTAAAGCGATACCGTAAAAAATTTCCTGTAAATCTTGGAAAAGTTAATTGCAGGATAGGGGTCTTGTCAAGAACGGAGGAAATATTGTATTTAATTCAGTAAATTATTGACCCGACATATTCCCTTTGGTAACTTTAACAATTTATAAAACTGCGGCAATTATGCCTTCCAAAGACAATGAGAGACTTAAACAAAGAAATATCAAATACATTCGGGAACAGTATTGACAGGCGCAAATTTTTAAAACTTGCAGCGGCATTCGGCTTGTCCACCGCGGCGGGAGTAACGACATCATATGCTCTTTCAAGTTCAGCAAAGGCAAAAGTGGTAATAATAGGCGGCGGTTGCGCCGGAATAAGCATGGCCGCACGCTTGCTGCGCTGGCTTAAGAATCCAGATATAACAATAGTAGATCCTAGCGATATTCATTATTACCAGCCCGGGTTCACTCTCATTGCCTCCGGAGTTTACGATAAGGACGAAGTTTATAAAAAACAAAGCGATTGCATTCCTTCAGGCACAAAATGGGTGAAAGACTCGGTTGTTGCCGTTGATCCTAACAATCGCCTTGTGTACACTTCAAAAAACGGATCTGTAGGCTACGACTTTCTCGTACTTACTCCTGGGCTTCAGCTTAATTGGAACGGTGTAGAAGGTATAGACTATAAAAATTTGGGAGCCGGAGACGCGCATTGCATGTATATACATGAGGGCGCTATTAAAACCTGGGAAGGCGTCCAGAAATTCGTCAAGAATGGCGGCAAAGGAATATATACCGATACATATACGAAACATAAATGCGGCGGAGCTCCCAAGAAAATATGCCTGCTTACCGAACATCTTAGCCGCAAGCGCGGGACTCGCCAGAATCTGCAATTTAACTTTTACACGGCAAGCAACGAACTCTACGATGTCCCGTATTTTACACCGCGCCTTCTTGAAATCTATAAAGAGCGCAACGTGAATCTAAACTGCAACGTCAGGGTAAAAGGAATAGATACTTCTGCTAAGAAAGCCTACTTAGAACGCGTGGAGAAAGTTACAAAAGAAACAGTTGGAAGCGACGGGAAAAAAACAAAAGTAGTTGAAAAAGTCGTAACTCCGATTGTTGAATCATATGACTTTATGCACTTTTTGCCGCCGATGACTGCGCCCGACTTCGTGAAGGCTTCCGGATTGTCATGGACCGAAGGCAGCTTGGCAAATGAAGGATGGGCGATGGTTGACAAAGAAACTTTAGTGCATAAAAAGTATCCTAATATAATTTCTTTTGGAGATGTTGCAGGAATTCCTACTAGCAAAACATCTGCTGCAATAAGAAAGCAAACTCCAATTGCCGCCAAGAATTTAATAGCGTTAATGGAGGGAAGGGAGCCTACCGAAAAATACGACGGTTACGCCGCATGCCCGATAATTACCGATTATGGACACATAATTATGTGCGAGTTTGATTATAACAAGAAGGAAAAAATTTCTTTTCCGTTATCAATGCTTGATATGTCGCACGAACAGTGGGTTGCATGGTTGTTAAAGGTATATGTTTTAAAACCCATGTATTTTTACGGGATGTTAAAAGGGCTGGTATAAAACTTATAAAAGGGCGCTCAAACGAGCGTCCTTTTAGATTTGTCAGAAATGGAAATAAACGAAAAAGTAAAAGAGTTTTTAATTGCCAACAGGCAAGAAGAATACCGCAAATTCTCTCTTTCGTTATTGCCTCCGGGCACAAAAATGCTTGGAGTGCGGCTTCCTCTGATAAAAAAATTCTCAAAGGAGCTCTGCTGCGGGAATTGGCGAAACTATCTAAAAAACGCCGAAAGCAAATGGTATGAAGAAGTGATGCTGCAGGGGTTTGTGGTAGGGATGGCGAAATGCGGAATTGACGAACGAATTGCGCACATAAAAGAGTTTCTTCCTAAAATTTCAAATTGGGGCATATGCGACAGTTTTTCCATGGGAGTTAAAATATTTGAACCAGAGCGCGGAAAATATTTTGAATATATTAAAATATGCCAACATTCGTCCGCGCCGTACATCCGCAGATACGCGACGGTTTCCATGCTATCAAAATATGTGGACGAAGAATACATAAGAAGAGTACTGGAATTATTGATGATAGAACAGCCCGATAATTATTACGTTAAAATGGCAACGGCATGGGCGTTGAGTATATGCCTTGTAAAACACAAAAAAACGACCGAGAGTGAAATATTAAAAAGAGGCTTGGATTCTGATACCTTAAAGATGACTTTGCGCAAGGTGAAAGAGAGTAGGCGGTTTGGATTAAGAGAGAAGAGAGAGATTGTGGATGTATTAAAAAAAGCCTATATATAAATAGAATTTACTTGCTAGAAAAATATAAAATGGCATATTCGACAAAAATTTAAAAGGAGAGATGGCAGAGTGGTCGATCGCGGCGGTCTTGAAAACCGTTGAGCTGCAAGGCTCCGGGGGTTCGAATCCCTCTCTCTCCGTTTAAAATTTCGCGCAACAAGCCCATTTTCAGCAAGTTCTGAATCTGGGCTTATTTATGAGACAACACTCCTGTTTGTAAATAGTTGATTATGGGTCAACACCAAAGGTTGTGGAATAGGTTGATTTTTTAGATTTGCCTTTCATAGATTCACCCCGCATTCCACGAGGACTCTCAGTCTGTAATTTTCAAAGTTTCTGTATCCATAGGCTCTGCGTT
>CALXLN010000071.1 GCA_944389215.1 uncultured Opitutales bacterium | reverse complement strand
ATCCGTTTTCCGAAAGCCAAAGGATTTTTCCCCCCACAGGCGGGAAATCAGTGGCGGACGGGGCGCGTGGTGCAAGAGGGGCCTTTTCTGGTTAGGGGGGGGGGGGGGTGGCTTGCGCAAGATACGAAGGGCGTTGTCGATAGTTTTATCGCGGGAGAGTTTATCCATTTTTGTCTGCATCTTTCGCCCCGTTTTTTGACTGGGCATAATTGGCAAGATTGTTTACGGGTTTCCGGTATTGGGCAATGGGTTTTTGACGCTTTCTTCAATTGTATTTTAAAGTGTTTTCGGTTTCTACTGACCGGCGCATGAAAAAAATATTCAAAAATTGCGCGCCCGGCTCGGCATTGTTTAAATAAAATATTCTAGCGCCTTCTTTAAAACAGCGCTTGGGTTTTAAGGGGCGTATTCTACTTTCAGCATATCTTTTACAGATTCCTCCTTATGGACTTTCCCCTAAGATGCTGTCCACAGCTTGGTTAGATTGGGTGTTTACGTTTTTTTTGACATTATCTCTGATACTTATTTTCAATATGTAAAAAGTACGCGATTTTCCTGTGTAACCAACAGGTAGTGGGAAAATTTTTAACTCTTAATCTGTATTAAATTTATGTTGACTGCCAACTTTATGGTACTAACGTATTAATTATATATTAGTTATTATATAACTATGAAACAATCTATTTTGTTAACTGCGTCATTATTCTCCCTTTTTTTAGGGGCGGCAATGGCTGAAGCTGATGATGTTACTATAAACATAACCGAACCTGTAACTGATTATACTGCTGTAAAATCAGGGGAAACTACAAGCGGAAAACTTACGGTAAATGTCAACGGAAGCTAATCGGATTCTCCGTATACGGTGTCTGGTTCACTTAACTTGAATGCGGGGGGCGATGTTTTTACAGATAATTGGAACGGCAGCAGCATCATTGACAAGAGCGCCGATGCGGTTACATTGAATTTTAATTCCGGAAGTATTCAGACTAGAATAACCGGCCAAACCACAGCGGGGTCGAATGTTTACGGCAATGTCGTATTCAATATCAATGGCGGCGTTTTAGGCAAGGGAACGCAATGGACTGCCGATTGCAACATAATAGGCGGATTGGGCGAGTACGCCGTCTCAAATCCCAGTGTCGTAATACACGGCAACAATACTTTGAACATAGGCTCTAGCGATTCCGGAGCCACGCAGCCCACGATTTACGGTTATATAACAACTCAGCAGGGCGCGATTGTAAAAGGCGATACGTACCTCAACATTATGGGCGGGCATATAACCTATGAAGAAAATACATATTCAAATGTGTATGCCGGCCCCAATTACGGCGGTACGGTTAGGGCAATGTCTATGTTAACATATCCGGCGGAACAATCGATAGAAATGTTCACGGAGGCGGAGTAGGCGGCGCCAACGCGGGAAAGATTTTAGGCTCCACAAACATCACAGTTAGCGGCGGAACAATTCTCGGCGATTTGTACGGCGGATATTCCGGCGAAGGCGGCAGCGCAAACGGCACGAACATCACTTTGATTGGCGACGGAAATAACATCAATATCGCCGGTGTTATTTCCGGAGGCAACAGGGGTACGGACGACTGCTCCCTGCTTGGCACAAAAACTCTCAATATTGGCACATCAGAACAGGGGTTTGTGGCGGCGGATTCGCAAGCCTTTACGATTCAAGATATCGACGTTGTAAAAGTCTCTAAAGACAGCCAGGTGGCGTTTGCCAATGATTTTTCAATTGACAAATTGATTATCGAATTGGGCGAAGCCGCCATGTCTGGAAACCAGTTTCAGGTTTCAATAACCGACGGGGCTACTTTCAATACGCTGACATTGGTGTCTTCAACTGATTTTTCATCAGACGAATCCAACACTTTGGATTTAAATTCCGTTTTCGGAGACAATGCAAGTTATGTGCTGGCTTCAATGCAGGAACACAATACGAATCTTACTGTCGTAGATTCAAGCAACCAGGAATGGACAACTAAAAACCTCAGTTACGGGGACGACGGCACGGTTTCTTTCAATCTAGGAAGCCAAGTTCCGGAACCTTCGGTGTATGCCGCCGTATTTGGCGCATTGGCGCTTGCGTTTGCATTGTCGCGCAAAAGGAAATAGTGAGACTGCAATATCTATGGTTTTAACGGTTTCCCCGCGGGGCGGGGGAGCCGTTTTTTTTTTGCAAATGTTTATCGGGGCGGGGATGGCTTGCGCGCGGTTGGCTGCGAAGTTTTTCGGGTGTAGTTGGTTTTCAAAAATTTTAACCGGCATTTAAAAAGGCGACCATAAAAAAGCCGGCGCATTTGCGATTGCAGCAGCCTAAGAATTATTTTTTGCTTAACTGGATTTGCGGGTAGCCCGGATAGGAATTATTTTGGTTTTTTATGGAATTTTACAAAATACTCTCGCGGGCTGTATCCGTATGTTTCCCTAAATTTAGTAGCAAAATATTGGCTTGTGGAAAAACCGCAGTCCATTGCAATGTCCGTGATTGATATGCTTTCTTGGGGATCCGATTGTTCTATTATTTTTTTCGCCCTGCCGAGGCGCGCCAAGTTCAGCAGGTTCATAGGAGTGGCATTTGCCAGAAGTTTGCAGTAGTATGTAAATCTCGTTATCTTTAAACCGCAGTCTTCCGCCATGGACGCCAAACTCCAATTTTCGTGGCAATATGTTTCAAGCTGTTCCAGAAAGCATTTTACGACATTTATGTTGGGAGAGTCTTTTGAATAGTCGCTTGAGTCTCCCCTGAAAATAGACAGCAATTCCAACAATATCCGGTTAAACAGTATCGATAACATGGAAATTGATTCTTTTATGTTGTTTCCGTCTATAATATTAAATATTTCCTTAAAAATCGCCCTCAATTCTCCGGTAGATTTAAAAATCGTCAGATTTGTATTTTGAACATATTTCGAGAATTCCTCTTTATCTGAATCGCTCAATACCACCCATTCTGGCCATTCCCAATCTTGGTTTGGACGCCTTATTCCGAAATCGATTATAAGAAACAGCATTTTTGACGACGTCAAAACAGGATTGCCTATTGCGTGTTCTTGCCAGGGTTTTGTTACGGTAACGTGCTCTGAGGTTAGTGTGGTGAATTTATTGGAGGCTTTGTCTGCGGAAAATTCGACTGATCCGTTTGAAACAAAGCCTATTTCCAAACCTTCGTTTCTATGAAACGGCAAATGCCAAGACTGGTTGTTCTTTGCGTCCCAATACGCGCATAGCCTGATGCCGTCCAATTCCGCAAATTTGGCTTCATCTCCGGGATATAGTCCCCTTTTGAATCCTCGCCATGCGACTTCTCCCTTGGCTATCGCCTTTTTTAAGGGTTTGCAAGAATCGCATACATATTTATAATCTCGGCTTACGAAAACTGTCGGTTTTGTCTTTCCCATGGTTGCTATCAACCCATCCCGCGTTTTAAAGTAAAATCTCAACCGTTGGTTAAGTAAAGTAAAAATCTGGCAAAATCTTATTTTTCCTCGGCGGAATTGTTTGAGGGCGGCCGGAGGCCCGAAAGCGAAATTTGCCCGAATATTGCGTGGGCGCGAAATGCGTCGATTTTCTGTTTTTCCGCAGTTTAATAAAATTTTTCAGTGAAATATTATGAAAGTATTTTTGTCCCGAAACAATTATAATTTCCAATGTTAGTTAAACGGGTTGCGTTTTTTAGACAAAGAAACGCATCTTTGAGATTTACAAAAAACAAAAGGAGTGGACGCGTATGTTTATTGAGCTTGATAAATTTTCTCCCGATGTGAAAATCGGCATTGTAAGCGCTTCGCGCAATTGTTTTCCGCGCGAGTTGTCGGAAAAGCGCACGGAACGTTTGCTTAAAAAATTGGAACCGATGGGGATTGACATAGTTCGCCCCGCAGGAAGATGTTCAATTATAGAGTCGAAAGACGATGCTTTAACTGCGGCTGAAGATTTGCTAAAGAGCGGATGCGACGCGGCGGTTTTATATTTGGGCAATTTTTCCCCTGAAATAGAAGACGCCAATTTCGTAAAAGCTTTTAACAAGCCCGTTCTATTGATGGCTGCTGCCGAGGAAGATTCCGAAAGCGTGTCGTCGGCGCGCGGAGATGCTCTTTGCGGACTTATGAGCGCCACTTTGGCGATATCCAAAAGGGGCCTTTTTTCAAAGGTAGTCTTGCCTAAAAATCCGCTTGTTGACGCGGAGCGCGGCGCGCTGGAGATTGAAAAAAAAAAAAAAAT
>CALXLN010000070.1 GCA_944389215.1 uncultured Opitutales bacterium | reverse complement strand
GCTTGAATTGGCCGTACCTATCGACAAACGGGAAGAACTGCTCTTTTGTCATTTTGAACATTGGCAGGGACAAATCCATGAAATTAGGATGCGTAGGCTTAAAGCGCATTGCCTTGAAAGCGTCGGGCTCAAACATCCAATCGCTTTCTTTGGGCGCTTCAAACTCGTAGATTTTTATGTTGTCGATGGCAATACGGCTTCCGTTGTGCGACGTCCAATCTAAATAGGCGTTTTTTGCGCCCTCCGGAACGCGCCCCACAACCCTCACTGTACCCGTTTCACCCGTCTTTTCTCCGAATGTTTCGGTTACTATACGCTCGCTCTTTCCGTTTACATAGCATTCGATTAGGGCGAAGTTGGCAACCCGGTCCTTGCCGGAATCCAACACTTTGTAGTCAAAGGTGATTTCGTAAAATTTGCCGCCTTCAAGTCCGCCTTTGGGATAGCGTATGGAGCGCGGCCATTCTCCCTTTTCTTTCAGGGTGTCCAAAACAAGGGAAGTCTTGCCTTCGACAGCCTCCTTGCCGGTGCCTTCTGAAACGTTTGCGCCGTTAAATTCAAGATTGGAAAAGAATTGGCTATTGGAAATATCCTCAAAATCCTCTTTTAAGACCAAATTCTTGTCTTCAGCCGTGCATGATGCCCCTAGGACGCCAGCATACAATAATCCCAATAAATAGATGTGTCTCATAGCTCGCCAAATCTAGAGAATATTGGATATTTGTAAAGCATAAAAAAATAAAACTTGTGAAAGAGAGGATTTTGTGTTAACCTAATTTTAATCGAATAAGACGATTTGTAAAAAACGGGGAATTAATTATGAAAATAAAAGAAGCAATCATATCATTGGCAGCCGCCTTTGCCGCATGCTGCGCCCATGCCGAAACGTGGCATTCGCAGCTGTACTTGGACGGCGGGCGCCCGCACTTAAAGCGCGTCGAAGTAACGTTTGAGAACAAGACCTCCAAGGCTCTGGACGGGCAACTGTCCTACGTCTCGGCAAAAGACTTGGGAATAGTGGGAAGGCCTTCAAAAGAGCTGCGCGTGGTGTCGGAAAGCGGTAAAGAACTGCTCTTTGCGCTGGAACCGGAATCGGAAATCGTCTCCGAGAACGCAAAGCTTGCCATTCCCGTCGCATGCGAGCCGGGCAAAAAGGCGCGCGCCTGGGTTTATTTCGACAATCCCAAAGCGTGGGAACTGCCGTCGAATTTGAAATCCGGGCCCGTGAACGAAACACTGGATTTTGAATCATCCAAATCGCTTCCCGTCCCTAATTGGAGCGACAACTCACAAAAGAACTACTACAACAAACTGGAAGAAAAAAGCGGTCGCGGCGGCGGAAAATGCGTAAGCACAACCGCCGAGAAAGGCTCAAAGCCGGAATGGGTTTGCATATCGCGCCAATATCCTGTCGGCCCCGGCGACAAATATAAAATAAGCGGCTGGGTCAAGGGCGAAAACGTCGACGGCAGGGCGGGATTTTACATCCACGTCGGCTCAAAAAATTTCCTGCACAAAGACAACAACAGGGGAACTTTCGACTGGAAGAAAGTCGAGTTTGAAGGGACGATTCCCGACGGGGTCGACTACCTGAGCTTCGGGACAGTGCTTTACGCCAAAGATGGCAAGGCGTGGTTCGACGACATGAAAGTTGACATAACCCGCTCGAGCGGCGCCGCCGAAATTTCCATAGGCAAGGTTGAGTCGCTTGAATTCGCAAAGACGGGCGAAAACCC
This sequence comes from uncultured Opitutales bacterium, assembly GCA_944389215.1. Lineage (GTDB taxonomy): Bacteria > Verrucomicrobiota > Verrucomicrobiia > Opitutales > Intestinicryptomonadaceae > Merdousia. The sequence goes on along the minus strand of CALXLN010000070.1, from coordinate 5,281 downwards.
GCAATGGCATCTTTCCAAGGCGCAATACCCGTCGCGAATCGTTTTAAGCTCGTTTAATTTCTCGCAGGAGCGCAAGAAAAACTCGCTTGTAGTCATTCCGATAAACAGGATTACCAACGCCAACTACGACAATAATTCGTTTGCCGCGGTTGTGGACGACAAACAAGTGTCGTTTCTTTTGGCGTCGGGAAATATGATTCTTGAGTTGGGCGATGTTCCGCCGAATTCCGAAAAGGTTTTCTACGTTTATTTAAACAAGGACAAAAAGAACCAAATTCCCCGTTCCGCCCAGGCAAAACAGGCAAGCGGAATACTCAGCGACTACGAAACGGAAATTTCGTCGTCCGCTTCGATAAAAGACTTTGAGAAGCTGATGAACTCCCCCGTCAACCTCTACAAAAATTCAAGTTTCGAGTCGGACGGAGCCTCATGGGAAACGTCGGCGGGAAAGGGCGTTGACATAAAATTTATCGACGGCGGACTTTTCGGAAAGCGCGCCGCAATGCTCGACATAAAAGACACCGCACCCAAGGGATGGTACGGCCTGCGCCAGGGAGTCCGCACCGAGCCCGCGAGCGGATACATGATAATAGGATGGGTAAAATGCCCCGAAGGCAGCGGCTCTGTCAATGCCCACTATACTCCCCAAGGCTCCACCTTTGAAGCTTACTCCGCAAGCGTTTCCGGGAACGATTGGCAGATGTTCTCAATGTACATACCGTCGCGCAGCGAAGGCAAACTCAGCGTGCACCTCACCGCCACAAGCGGAAAATATTTTTACGACGGCATAATCGCTGCGCAGTGCGTAAACGCCAGCCTTGTTGGAATAGAAAGCGCCTCCGACGGCAAGGAGAAGGATTTGTCGGTATGGCAGGTAAACAACCTTATAAAGATATTCACCGGCGACGTCCAAACATCCGAAAGCGAACCCTACTTGGAGCTCGCCGGAAACGAGGACGAAGGCCTGCAGCTTGCCATAAGGAGTTCTTCGGCGATAAAGAACCTTGAAGTCTCCGCAAGCGCGCCGGTTTACGACGATTCAATGCCGATTTTGCAAAGCGCAAAAGTCCTATTCGGCTTGGAGGACCGCCCCGCGCTTCCCGCGCCTGAAATAGGCAATATCGGCAATGTGGGAATCGACACTGAAAGCCGATACTTCCATTTCACCGATTTGAAGCCGTACGAACGCTTTGTTCCGCCGAACAACTTCGGTGTGATGTATCCCGACCCAATTTTGCCGTCTGCTAAATTTGATTTGGCGGCAAAGACAACAAAAGGCGTTTACCTGATTTTCAGCGCGCCAAAAAACGCGCAGGCGGGCGTATACTCCGGCAATATAGAACTGAAGGCCGACGGCAAAGTTCTCAAAAACATTCCGTATAAAATCCGCGTCTACGATTTCTCGCTGGCAGACGAGCCGCAGCTGTACGCGATTTTCGACGTCAGAATGGGCTCCGGCGCAAAATACAAGAACCACACCATGCACGACGCCGCAAAATTTATGCGGTCTAAAAAATTGAGCGTCGACACCATTCCCGCGAGAATAGATTTTAAGCTGGTAGACGGCAAGCCCGTGGCAGACTTCTCTAAATTCGACAAAGAGGCGGAATTCTATCTGAACGAATTGAAATTCCCGTACCTATACTTGCCGTTCCGCTACGGCACTTTCGGCTGGGGCAATCCGCCGGGACCGTATCTTGGCGAAAATCCGTACCCCGGCAAGTGGCCCTACGAAACCGCCGACCATGCCGTCTTAAACCCCAAATACCGCGAATATCTCGTGGAAAGCTTAAAGCAAATAGCCAAGCATTTGGAGGAAAAGGGCTGGAGCGACCGCTTCATGTTCTACATATCCGACGAGCCTTTTGCAAACCTCAAGAATATTGAGAAGCAAATGATAGCCCTTTGCGACGCAATCCACGAAGGCGCTCCGAATATGAAGATTTACTGCAGTACGTGGTACTATGTTCCGCAGTGGCTTGGCAAGCTCAACATTTGGGGCGTAGGCGCCCAAGGGCAGGCATCGGTCGAGGACATTGAAATAATAAAAAAGAGCGGAGCCGACATCATAACAACCACCGACGGTCAGTTTGTGCTGGACAATCCGTATAACGCCCTTGAAAGGCTGCTGCCGTTGTACTGCTATAAATACGGCTTCAAAGGATACGAATTCTGGGGCGCCGACTGGTATACCGTAAATCCGCTCAAGTGGGGCCTGCACATGGATATTCCGCAATCGGACACTCCCGAAAGGCATTACCGCGTTCGCTATCCCAACGGCGACGGATACATATTCTATCCCGGCAAGCTCATCGGCAAGCCGCTTCCGTTCTCCAGTGTAAGGATGGAGAGCCACCGCGACGGCGTGGAGGATTACGAATATTTCGTAATGCTGGAAAAGCTCGCCAAAGCAAAGAACGACAAGCCCGCCCTCGACGCGTTGGAGCGCATAAAGAAAATGGCGTTTATTCCCAACGCAGGCGGAAGAAACGCCGTCATGCTGTTGCCAAACCCCGAAGAATATACAAAACTCCGCGCCGAAATCGCGCGCCACATAGAGCGTTTGAAATAAAGCATTCAAAGACTAAAAACAAAAACGGGACTTCCGCGCGGGAGTTCCGTTTTTTTAACATAAATCCACCTATTTTTAAGCTGCGCATCGAGCGCATTGGATAATGGCGCTCGCTTCAATTTCCCAAACTTTGCTATTTATAACACAATGCTAATATGTTTAGAATCTAAACAACCATACGCAAATGTTACGCACAATCCGCTTTTGCGCGCATAAAATTTTACCGGCGTTGGCAAGATTTTATTTTACCTAAACTTTACGCAAAAAGTACCGCGCATTTTGATAAAAAATCTGCCGCTCGGCGCTTGCCCAACTCACGCCGAGACTCGAGGCCAGGCATTAAAAATAAATTTTTCAGGAATCCAGTTTTTTGCGCGGCGTTTCCCGATTTAAATCCTCGCATACACGCGCTACTTGTCTTTCCCTGCCTGAAAATCGGCCGAAAAACGTTTTGCCCCGACTATACTAGCACGCCAGCAGCGAGCCTTACTTGCGCGGACGTCCGGGCGGCAAATTCAGGATTGTGCGTTATGAGCAAAAGCGAAGTGGAATACGAGGAGCACAAAGTTAAAAATATATCCATAACTTCAAGCCCAGTAATTTCGTCGAGATTTCCAGTTGGCTCGTCCGCCAAAATTATGCGAGGATTATTTATAATGGCCCTCGCAATAGCTACCCGCTGCTTTTCGCCGCCCGACATTTGCGACGGCAAATGGCGCAGCCTTCCCGAAAGGCCCACTCCGTCCAAAAGCTCCTTCGCCCTCTTGCGCGCCGATGCGTCGAATTTGCCAGCTATGCGCGCGGCAAGCTCAACGTTTTCGAGCGCATTTAACTCCGGAACGAGGCAGTAATTCTGAAAGACAAACCCCATAAAACCGGCGCGTATGCGAGCCTGTTTTGAATTTGACAAATTGTCGACGCGCTGCCCGTCCCAGTAAATTTCTCCCGAAGAAGGCGACTCCAAACCCGCGATAACATTCAGAAAAGTAGTTTTTCCCGCGCCGCTCTCGCCGCGCAAACTTATACTTTGCCCGCGGGCAATTTCCAGATTAACCCCGCGCAATACGTCTATCGTATCTCCGTTTGGAGACTTGAACGACTTTTTTATTTCCTTTGCGCGCAGTATTATCTCACTCATTGCGCATCGCCTCCGAAGATTTTAAGCGCGCCGCTCCCAACGCTGGAATCAACCCGGCAAAAGTGCAAAGGACCGTCGCGAACGCGCACGCGCGCCATGCGTCGGCAAATTCGTATTTTACCGGCAAATGCGCGAAGTGGTAAAATTCTATCAACGCTTCCCGCCCGACGATAATTTCTACAATCGGCTCCCTGAAATGCAGAATCAAAACCGTAAGCCCCAATCCCGCCAGAGACCCCAAAACTCCAATTAAAAAGCCCTGAAAGCAATATGTGCACGCTATCTGCATCGGGCGCGCGCCCATGGCGCCCATAAGCCCTATTTCGCGCGTCTTGCGAAGCACGGACGTGTAAAGAGATATGCAAATAGAAAACGACGCCACTATTATGATTAGAACAATTATCAGCGACATCATTACCTTTTCCATCTTTATTATGCGCAAAAACGCCGCATTGTTTGTAAGCCAAGTAATGGCGCGCATCGGATATTGCAGATTTTTTGAAATTTCTTTTGCCATCTGCCCGCAATCGACGCCGTCTTTCAACCGCAAGATAATAGAATGCGAGCCGTCGCCCAAATTGTACAGGTCGCGAAACCTGCGCAATGAAACCAAGGCAATGTTGGAATCCACTTCGGAATAGTCTGTTGCAAGCAATCCCACAACCTTTAAGCGCGCGGGCATGGGGACTTCATCCTTTTTTATTTTATTCAGCATTGTGGGAGAAAATATCTCAACCTCGTCTCCAACGCCTATTCCTATCGACGCCCCGAGCCGCTGCCCGACGATTATCGAATCGTCGTCCAAGTCATCTATATCTCCCATTTGCACGAAATCCTTTTCTTTTATTGGAATCGCGCACTCTCCGGAAACAGTGTCGTAGCTGCGCAAAACGGGGAAAGCGGGAACATTGCCGACAAGCATCATTACCGGCCCCTGCGCGGCGAGCTCGACCGCCTTTACCGCCGGATTTTTTTTGAGCGAATCAACAAGCGGCTCAACGTCGTACATGGGCTTGCCGCGGTTGCGGATAATTACATCTCCGGAAGTATCGCGCAATTTCACGCCTATTTGTTCGTGAAATCCGTTCATGACGCTTTGCGTTCCGAACAATCCCAAAACTCCCAAAGCGACTCCGAGAATCGACACCGCCGCAAAAAACGACACGAACTTTCCAGTTGGAAAGAGCTGTTTAAGGGCGATGTACAACCACCATTTCATCTGCTATTCCGGGCGGAGGCTGGGGAACAAAATAGTGTCGCGTATGTTAGAGGCTCCCGTGAGCAATATGACAAGCCTGTCTATGCCCACGCCCATTCCGCCTGCGGGCGGCATCCCGTATTCGAGCGCATTCAAAAAGTCTTCATCGAGGTTCTGTTTTTCCTCTCCGACTTGCGCCTCAAACATTTCGCGCTGTATGAACGGATCGTTTTGCTCTGAATAGGCGGGGGCGATTTCCTGCCCATTTATGCAAAGCTCAAAAACGTCGAGCACGCGCGGATTTTGTTGGTTGAGCTTCGCCAGCGGGCAAAGCTCGCGCGGAACTTGAGTTACAAAAGTCGGCTGAATCAGA
>CALXLN010000069.1 GCA_944389215.1 uncultured Opitutales bacterium | reverse complement strand
GATAACCTCCCCCGCGATAAAACTATCGACAACGCCCTTCGGATCTTGCGCAAGCCCCCCCCCCCCCCGCATAACCAGAAACGGCACATATTGATACAGGCGCATGTTCCGGCACTGATTTCCCGATTGTGTGCGGAAAATCGCTTTGGATTTCGGAAAGCGGATAAAAACATTACACAGAATTTTTTGCCCCGCTTGCTTTGCGCGCAAAATAAGCATGCCGCACTGCGCTTTTCCTGCCCACACCGGATTGCACAGACATTCGGCGAATGGAGGAATTAATTTCTAAGCTAATCAGACATAAACTGGGATATGGTCTTTCCGCGCCGACTGCTTTTTATATAATTTCTGTCGTAGAGAAAACCAGCATTTAAAACCACCAGCACCGATCCGAGATTATGAACCAACGCGCCCGTAACGGGATTTAACAAAGCCATTACCGAAAGCGTTATCGCCACAGTGTTTATAGCCATAGACAAAGATATGTTGAATTTTATCAGCCAAACAGCGGCGTTTGAAAGCCTTTTCAAGTATGGGATTCTCGATATATCATCGCTCATGAGGGCTATTTCCGCAGCCTCCACAGCTATGTCGCTGCCCATGGCTCCCATTGCCACGCCCACATCGGCGGTCCCAAGCGCTGGGGCGTCGTTTACGCCGTCTCCTATCATGCAGACATTTTTGCCAGCCGCGCGAAGTTCCCTTATCTTTTCAACTTTTTCCATAGGCAAAAGCCCTGAAAAAACTTTTTTTATTCCTACCTTTGACGCTAGAAACTCCGCTGTTTTCGCATTGTCCCCTGTCAAAAGCACGGATTCCGTCCCCATTTCATAAAGCTCCCCGACAACATCCGAAGCGTTGTTTTTTATTACGTCGGAAAGCGCTATCGCTCCGGCAAATTCACCGTCTACGGCAACCAAAATAATTGCTTTGCCCTCCGAACGAGCCGAATCCAACTGCGGAAAGTCTTTCAATCCTACGGAATTTTCTTTAAGGAAGCCCGCGCTTCCGCAAAGTATCTTCCGCCCCCCGACAGACGCGCTAATCCCGCATCCCGGAAGCATTTTAAAATTTTCCGCGCAATACAAATTTAGTCCGCGTTCTCTGGCGCAGAGAACCACAGCCTTCCCCAGCGGATGTTCGGAAAGCGATTCCGCAGAAGCCGCCAACGATAAAACTTCGGATTCCGAATACGCCTTGCTCGACACAAATATCCCGCTTACTGCAAGTTTCCCTAAAGTGAGCGTTCCGGTCTTGTCGAACGCCGCGCAATCGACTTTGCCCATTTTTTCAAGCGCGGCGCCAGATTTCACTATTACCCCGTATTTTGCGGCCTGTCCGATTGCCGCCATCACCGTTGTCGGGGTCGCCAAAACTAGCGCGCACGGACAAAACACAACAAGCACCGTAACAGCGCGCGTTATATCTCCGGTTGCAAAATATGTTATTGCCGCTATGGCGAGCGCCGCCGGGACCAGCCATGACGCCCACTTGTCAACAATCCGTTCAGTGGGGGATTTGTTCTGTTCGGCCTCGCGAACTATTTCTACGAGCTTTCCAAACGACGAATCCTTTCCGACCTTCAGCGCCCTAATGTCAATTGAGCCGAAACGGTTCATTGTGCCGCAGTATACCTTGTCGCCTACTCCCTTGTCTACCGGCATGGATTCTCCGGTCAAAACGGACTGGTCTACCGACGTCAATCCCGCGGTTATCTCGCCGTCAACCGGAATCGACTCTCCCGGCAAAACCCTCAATGTGTCGCCTGCTTTTATGTCGCCCAAAGGGACCAGGGTTTCGACGTTTTCACATATAACCCTGCCTTGGGCGGGAATAAGTGAAATCAGCTTTTTAATTCCGCGCTTTGCGCGCTCGATGGTTTTTTTCTCGAGGATTCCGCCTATCGCCATTATAAATGCGACTTCTCCAGCCGCAAAGACCTCGCCGATATAAATCGCCGCAAACATTGCGATTGTAATTAAAAGCGGAGAAGATATTTTCCTCCTGCCAACAATGTGTTTTATGGCCTTATTCACAATAGGAACGCCGCATATGACAACTGTCGCCCACGCCGGATTCAGAGGAAATTCAAATTTCAAAAGCATTCCCAAAAGACTTGCCGCAAGGAACACGCCACCGACGACCGTCATTTTTACTCCCGATAAAAGTTCTACAGTTCTTTCCATATCTATATCCTATTTTATAGAAATTTTATTTTCTCAAAAGCCTTTCACCTCAAGAAAAGCGCGAACCTGCGATTTCATATACCGCCCGCGAAAGAATTCTGAAGTTGTGGGCTTGTTTAAACTATTCTTGAAAATTGTTCCAAAGCGGCGGAAAGTTTTTTCAAGGCCGCCTCGCCCTTGCCCGCGTTTACAGCGTCCATCACGCAATGGCGCAAATGTCCTTCCAAAATCGCCTGCCCGGTTTTGTGGAGACCAGCTTTGGCGGCTCCTATCTGAATAAGAATGTCTTCGCAATCTTTCTCCTGCTCCATCATCTTTATTATTCCGCCTATTTGCCCCTGTATGCGCCTTAAACGCTTTATCGCCTTTTCAGAATCAATGCACTGTTTCATATATCCTTTTTCAATTATGCCATATACCTGTATGGGGTATTTTAAATTTTGTAAAGAAAATTTTTTATTTTCCGCAGCCTTGAGATTTAAAACTCTGTAAAAGACAGCAAAATTCAACAACAGCTCTTGCATGCGCCGACAAACACGCAAGATCCGAAAAAAACGCGCGCGCGGAAAATTTTCCGCGCGCTAAAAAACAAAAAAAGCTGTCTAAGCCCAGCTTACTTGCGCCTGCGGAAGGCCGCAAACGCAAGCGCCACCGTTCCGATTGCGACCGCAAATGCCGCGGGTTCGGGCACAGCTGAGGTGGCGTTTATCCAATAGCCTCCGTCATCGGCAGCACAAATATAAGCATATTCTCCAAACGAATCTTCAAATACGAGCACATTCTCTGCTCGCAAAAATCCTTCTTCGTCGGTAAATGTAAGTATATTATCAAGCTCCATGAGCTTCAAGGTAAAGTCGCTGTGATTTGAAAGGTTGAAAGTAAACGAAGCACCGTCGGTATAAGCTACAAACTTGCCAATAGTCGAAGAAAAACCGTTGGTCTCAATTGTAAGCGACGATCCGTCAAAGTATGTAAAGCTTCCAAAATCATTGTTGGCGCCCAAGACAATTTTCGCATGCGACGCCTCAAAATGCTCAGTAACGGTTTTGTCGGCATAAGTCAGGTAATAATTTATAATATTGAAATTCGACGTTCCCTGGGAAGCCGCGCCCTCGGTATTGATAGCGTTTGACGAGTTGAGAGTGAGCACATACGGATTATCCGCTGAAGAGCTTATTAAATACGTCTGCTTTGAAAAGCTAACCGCATTTTCGGCTGCGTATGAAGTTAACGACCCGCTCAACAAAACACAACCAATGGATTCTGTTGTTGTAGATTTTAAACTTGCGCTTGCGCCGATAACATTGGTGCCGCTCAGTTTTATTGCCATTCTTGTATTCTCCCAATTGTACGCTCCGGTAACGGTAACATTTCCCTGTATGTCCCAATTTCCGCCGTTTATCGCCCTCACTTTCGCATTGGTATTTTCCGACAACGAAAATTTGCCAAATGCGATAATAGTATCGGTAGAAAATGTTGAGCCGTTTACCGAAACCGTTGAACCGTTGAAATTAGCCTGCCCGAAAACCTCAAAGTTTTTGTTTATTGTGATATTAGACGACGAATCTGTATTAAAATAATTGCCCCAATGCGACTTGCCCTCGACGTTTACGTCAAAAACTATGGTGGATTTGTTTATCAACGGATCGGACAATTTTGAAAATCCAAACGAAAGAGTTCCGTCGCCGGTGAAGTGTATCGTGTTTGAAGCGGAACTTGAGGTTATCAAATCTTTTGGAGAAGCGCAGCCGCCTATTGCTAAAGTTACGCCTTGGTCGATTAAAATCGTGGTGTCTGTGTAGTCGCCGACGTTCAGCCTGTCGACCCACTGGTCGGAGTCGACCTCCAGGGTGATTCCGCTGGAACCCATCGTAAGCGACGTATACGGAGACTCCAAAGAGCTAGTAGGAACCTCTCCCTCCGACCACGTCGAAGAAGAACTCCATTTTCCGCTCTGGACAACATCTGCATTTGCATGCAGAAGTGAAAACAAAATAATTAGAGAAAAACATTTTGAATTCTTCATTTTTAACTTCTATTTTGAATATTAGACTTATAAACACAAAAATAAAAAAATTTGCATAGTCAATAGCAAAACGAAATATTTTTCACAAAATTTTTTTCTTAATATATTAATAAATAAATAGTTATATAATAGCCAAACATTTTAATTTACATAATTTTCATAAAGCCCAAAACGCCGTGTTAAATATGAGCCAAAACAAGCAAAATAAAGTTCAAAAAGATATGTATTTTGCGCAAGTTATCGACAATCTATTGGATAGTAAAACCAGCTGAAATATTCGTTTGGAAAGAATATAAAAAATAAAAAACGGCGGAAGAAAATTTCTTCTGCCGCCGCTTTATAAAATAGCAACTTTAATAGAAATTACTGAGAGCTTTTTACGTCGTCCTTAAAGAACAACATAAACGCCACCAATAAAGCTGCGGATATGCCGCTTTCCACCAAGAATATTGTTTTCCAATCCACAGCTGTCGCCACCTGTTTTACAGCGTCAACTTCAGCCGTAACGCTTTCCACCGACAATGTAACGGTATTTGTTTCGATAAGCCATGTTGAAAAGAACGTGCCCAAAATCTGCGCTATGCCGTAGAAGAAAAAGAACAAGCCTTGCGCCTGAGCCTTGATGTCGGCAGGAGCCTTGATGTCTATGTACATCTGGGCTACGACAAAGAAGAAACCAAATATAATTCCGTGCACCGCGATTGCGCCCCAATACAAGCCGTTAATTTCCGGAGCATAAGCGCTTAGCAAATAGCGCAAGAGCATTGCGAATATACCCAAACCCATAGTCTTTTTGAATCCCAAGAACTTAATTGAAACGGGCACCAATACCATAAACAAAAGTTCGGAAATCTGACCTACGTTTAATGTCGGAGTAATGTTTTCAATATTCAGGGTAGCCAAGAAAGACGCATACATCCAATAAATTGTAAACGCCACTGTCCATACCACGACAGATACCATAAATATGGCTATATTTTTGTCTTTAAGCATTACGAAAGCCTTCAAACCGAGAGCTTCGGCTATGGACATCGGCTCTCCCTTGGATTTCGGAGGTGTAACCGGAAGGAAAAGAGCAAACACCGCTGCAACTGCAGCTACTCCGGCGCCGCACGCCAGAGGAATAGCTGTTCCGTCGATTACAACATCAAACATCCATTTAGCCGCTAGCGCAAACACTGCGGCGCAAACCCATCCAAGAGATCCGAACACGCGGATGTAAGGGAAAGCCTCGGGAGTGCTGTTTGCCATAGCAATTGTCGCCGTAAGGCCCCATGTGGGCATGTAGGCGCACATGGCAAGCACCAGCCATATAAATATCAGAGTAGGCTCTGTAGTAACATAAGCAGCGCCTAAAAATATAGCAACCGCAACGTTTAATACAAAGAGAACTTTCTCTGCGCTTGCTATTCTGTCGGCGAACATCCCCATTAGAGGCGAAAATATCGAGCCTATTGCCATTGTGGACATTATAAGGGAAAACATCAGCCCTTTTATTTCCATTTTATCCAGATAGCTCGACAGCTGCACCCAGAATGCCGCGACGAGCATAAACTGCAAAAACATCATTAGACTCAATTTTGTTCTTAAAATAAACGACATATATTTTTTACTCCTGTTGGGTTTTAATTGATTGAATATGGCTAAATTTTTCCGCAAAGGCAATCTTTTTTCACGCGAAAATTGCTAAAGCCTGCCTTCCGCTCATTCCCTCCTTTATGCCCAAAGCCTTTGCAGACGCGCTAACGGCTACAATCGGGCGCGACAGCATATCGTCGTAAGAATTCACGCCGGTAACAATCGCCAATGCGTCGCCGAGCTTATCGGCTGTTTCAACTTTTATATATCCGCACGCCAACATTCCCTTCTTGCCGTTTATTATAAGCATCGAAGCGTTTGTGGTTCTTATCGTGTGGGCCTCAAAAGATTTTCCGTCAACATTTATATTGTCCATAGGGACTCATTAGAGTATATTGTTTGCCAAAAGGAAAGATTAGATTTCACAATTTTCACCCCTAGCATATTATTTGAATAAAAAATCGAACATACCATAATTAGGAAGGTCAATATAAAGCATGGCTAAAATAAAACACTTCTTCCCAACCGCGGCGATTATATCGTCCTTATTGTTACTATCTGGCTGCGCGGGCGAAAACGGCTCCGCGGCAAGAGCTTCATACCCGAACGAATGCCCGTACGCAAAAGCGGCTGATTCTTGCGCAAAAACAGCGCAATGCACGCCGAATCCAAAAGAGAAGTTTGTCGACGAAAAAGTTATGGAACCCATCTTTTCGCAGCTAAAGGATACGGTTTGGACTCCCGTATCGCTCGCAAACCAAGGCGATTTGAAAGCTCCAATGACAAACGGGAAATACGAAGTCTATATGCGTTTTGATTCCAACTGCCGCGTGAACGGCAAAGCCGGCGACAATCTTTTCGGAGGCAATCCTTCCATAACTAAAAGCGGAAATTTCAAAGCCGACAAGTTTTTCACCACCCGCATGATGGGGCCAAACTTCAAGTATGAAGACGCGTTTTTAAAAGCGCTATCCAGCTCGGATTTTATTTGCGTCAAGGCAGACTCGCTGAAGCTGTACAAAGACGGCAAAATAACTGCCGATTTCAAGAAGATTTCTCTCGGGCAAACGACGGCAACTCCCAACAAATAGAAAAGAAATGGCGGACACTTCAAATTCGGTAATAATTGAGGCGGGCCTTCGAGTTGTAGACGCGGAGGCTTTCAAAAAGCTTGCCTCAAATGTGATAGAGCAAACCCGCAAAGAACCCGGATGCCTGCGATACGACTTATTCCAAGATGCGGAAGATCCAAACGTGTTTCTATTTATTGAGGAATATAAAGACGAAGAAGCGTTCCAAACGCATAGAAATATGCCCTATATGGCGCCGTTTAGGGCGGAACGCGAAAAACTCCTGGACAAATTCACCGGACTGCGCAAGCTCAAGGCTCTGTAAATCTTGATGGGGCGAAAAACACTGTCTGCTGCGCCCTACGCAAAGCCTTTCAGCTGCGTCCCTGCAAGGAATCGGGCGCATTCATCCGCGGATTAAAATTACGACTATGTTTTGCTATCTTAGTCTGCCTTGTTAAGCGCAACAGTCTAATGTTTAATCTGCATTCGATTGTATTTTACTTCGGCGGAATGCTGTTTTCATAGGTCCTTACATGCGTCCGGCAGCCTATAATCTCCGCATTTTAGCAGTAGCCGAAACTCGCGCTGCATTTTTTTATTAGCGCCGCTTCGCAAATTGCCATGCGTTCCAATGTCCAACAATATTAACAGAATGCCGATGCCCATACCCTACCTGCCTTGCAAGCGCAATATTCTAAAGCCCCCTCTGGACCGCCCCAATTTTACAATAGCCCAAACTCATTGGCAGATGCTGCGGTACGGCACCAAACCTCTGGAACGCTCCAATTTTACATATAGCCCAAACATTTAAATTCCGACACTTTTTGCACTTAGATGTTACCGCTAATCTTTAAAAATTTTGGCAGGATAAAAAAGGTATTTTTTGGCTAGAATGCTTGACAGTCATATTAAACGATATAGATTTTCTCAATCGTTTGACTGATTACTTTAACTATAAAAACTCTTATGAACAGACGTGAATTCATTAAAAATGTTGCGCGCGCAGGAGTTGTAGTCGGGTTCCCGACCATTATTCCAGCTTCCGCGCTTGGCAAAGACGGCGCAGTAGCTCCGAGCGAACGCATCACAATGGCCTCAATCGGACTTGGGACACAGGGGACAAGCAACACTAAGAACTTCTTCGGCGACAAGCGCGTACAGATAGTTGCGCTCTGCGACGTAAACAACACTGAAGGCCGCCAATATTACGGCTACGGCAACAATGAAACGCGCGGAATGCGGGCGGCGCGCGCGCAGTTCGGAATGGATATACCCGCATTCAACGACTTCCGGCAAGTCCTTGAACAGCCTGGAATCGACGTTGTAACAACAGCCACCCCCGACCACTGGCATGCGCTTGTAGGGCTAGCCTGCGTTGCAAAAGGCAAAGACGTATTTGGAGAAAAACCTCTTACGCGAACAATCCGCGAAGGCCAAGTTTTGCGCGACAGCGTAATGAATTCTGGCTGCATTTGGCAGACGGGTTCTTGGCAGCGCTCCCTGCCCGCCTTTGTCAGGGCTGCTGAAATCGTCCGCAACGGCTATTTGGGACAAGTTTCAAGAATAAAGATCGGTCTGCCCTCAAACTTCAAGGCGGAAACGCTCTCGCCTGAACCGGTACCAGAAGGTTTCGATTGGGAAATGTGGCAGGGTCCGGCTCCGCGCTCTTCCTTCTACAACCCACGCAGAACTTTTACGCGCTGGCGCGGCGTAACCAACTACAGCGCAGGCAAGATAGCCGACTGGGGCGCGCACCACTTGGATATAGCTCTCTGGGCGCTGGGTTGCGACGATTCAGGCCCGAAGGAAATCGTCCCAACGCACATCGAATGGCCTAAAGACGGATTCTCCGACCAGCCCATGAAATTCAGGGTTTCGCTTTTCTACAACAACGGAGTCGAAATCGAAATATCCGACATGAATAGAAACGGCGTGGAATTTTTCGGATCTAAAGGCAAATTGTTCGTGTCGCGCGAGACGATTTTCTCCGATCCGATAGGAATCGCCGAAACCCGCATTCTTCCGACGGAAGACAGGCTGTTCCCAATCCGCCACGGCGACCACTTTACAGCGTTTATCGACAGCGTTCTCGACCGCAGAATCGCGGTAACAGATATCGACGTCGCCCACCGCACAAATACCGGGTGCCTGCTTGCTGAAATCGCCTACAAACTCAACCGCCCAATAAAATGGGATATAAAGGGCGAAAAAATCGTCGGCGACGAACAGGCCGCGCGCCTGTGCGACCGCGCATACAGCGCTCCGTGGGTTCTTCCCGCATAAACGCGAACACCGAAAAGAAAAGGTATTAACAACATGAAAAAGTATTTTTCAATAATAGCGGCGGCAAGTTCGATATTCTCCGCGGCGGCATTCGCCGACGAATATGTGGATATGGTAGAATACAAACCAGGTTCAAGCTTGGGTTGGTTCTATCAATTAAAGGGTGAAACCCAGAAAAAATCAAAAGTGGCGGAAGTCGAAAGCAACATAATAAAGAAACTTTCAGACATGTCGGTTTCCGACGAAGCCTTTTTCTATATCTGCGACATATTAAAACCCATCGCCAGCGAAGACTCAATAAAGGTAATTTCTGAAGCCTTGAACAACGAAAAGCGTTCGGCTTCAGCTTGCGACGTGTTGCTGGGCATAGATTCGTCTAAAGTTGACGAAGTGCTGGAAGAAGCGCTCAATCAGAAAAGCGTAGTCAACAGGATGAATATTGTTTCAACGTTGGCTGCGAGAAACAATCCAGACAATGTGGAAATAATCGCAAAGCAGGCAAACTCGGGAGACCCTGTTTTGGGAAAATTCGCAACGGTTGCCTTGGGAAGAACACTGAGCCCCAAAGCTATTGAAATTCTCAATGAAATAGCAGCAAAGAACGACGGACGCAAAAACGAGGCAATCGCCGCCTTAAACGCTCTTGCGGAAAAGGCGTTCCTTGCAGGAAAACCGTCCATGGCGCGCGAAGCCCTAAAAGGCGTGCCAGAGAACTATTCGCCGTCAATCATGACGCGCGGAGAACTCTCGGACAATAGAGTCGCCTATTTTGACAATATTATCGCGGCAGGAGGATTCAACTCGGCAATGGCCGGCAGAGCTATGAACAAAGGCAGGACTTTCGAGAATTCCCAGGAGCTGA
>CALXLN010000068.1 GCA_944389215.1 uncultured Opitutales bacterium | reverse complement strand
CAAGCTCGAAGAGCCGATTGACAAATTTTTTGTGAATTTGGATAAATACGGCAATACCGCCGGCGCCTCCACTTTGATAGCATTGGATGAATATCAGGCTTCTGCGAAAGGGGAATCCGGACACTTGGTGATGTCGGCTTTCGGCGGGGGCTTGACTTGGGGCGCGTTGCTTTTGGAAAAATACGCATAGGAGTTATTAATGCAGGCGACCCAACTCTATTCAAAGGACAACCTTTTTCTATTAAATAATCTGAAGGGATTGGCGATATTGTTTGTCTTTGCGGTCCATTCTTTAGCTAGGCCGTACGTGGGTATATTGTATCCTTTGGGAATGCCGATTTTTGCGTTTGCGTCGGGATTTGCCGCAAAGAACGAGAATAATAGCATAAATATTAAATATCTGAGCACGCTATGTTCGCTTTACGTATTTTCAAATTTGCTCTATATGCCGTTTTCTGCCTATTTAATGTGCGGGCAAAACGACTTTAGCCTGCCGTTTTTGATTCTCGGGCCAAACGCTGGAATTTTATGGTATTTTATAGCTCTGATTGTCTGGTATCTGATAACGCCTATATTTAAAGCGTCGAGATATCCGATAATTTTTGCCATATTGTTTTGCGCGTTGGCTTTTTCGCTGGCACACGCGTTCATTCCATGGAATTCAAAATGGATTTATATTCCAATGATATTTAAGTTTTATCCATATTATATTATTGGAACTCTCATATCATGGCAGGATATTTTGCGGATAAGAAATTTTAAATATAAATATCTCTGCATTCCGGTACTATTTGTAATATTTGCATTATATGGAACTAATACGTTAATTTACGAATCTCAAAAAGATTTCCATATACATGAAATTTCATATTTAATATGCGCAATATTTTGCCTTTTTGCCGTGTTGGCGCTCTTTCCGGGGCGAAAATTGCCGTTATTGTCGAAAATAGGATTGGCGTCGCTTAACATATATATTTTTCATTTATACGTTAATCTTTTTGCAAACAAGTTATTTGTAAAAACTATAGGGTATTCTCCGATAATATTGGTTTTTGCCGTAATAATCTTGTCTTCGTGGATATTGTCCTCAGACAAGGTAAGCCGCCTTATGGGGAAGGCTGTTTCAAAAACGAAAAAAATAATCTTTGGAATTTAAAACAGGCTCGCCGCATTTTGCAGAAATTGCGATTCGGGAAAATTGGCGTCAAAAGGCAAAGCTTTTAGGTTTGCTAAAGATTGATTTTGGCGCATATGGATCTGCTGGGCAAGGCTTGTTTTAGGCTTGCTTAAAGCGCATTGGAAATTTTTGGGAATGGGCGCATGGGTCTGAAAATGCCCCGGATTTTTTAAGCTTTTTTATATCGGCGCAAACGAGTGCGCTGGAATGACAGGGGCGCAAAAAAAAGCGCGGAGAAGCTGTCTTTAATAACAAGCATCTCCGCCTTTTTAAATTGGGGTGGCAAACGCGGCTCGAACGCGCGACCCCCGGAACCACAATCCAGTGCTCTAACCAACTGAGCTACTGCCACCATTTTTGAAAGTAAAATATAGAAAACGTTATTGGGGGTTTTGTCAAGGCGCTTTTAGAGATTTTTATTTTTCTTCATCAAATGCTCCCAAAAGCCTGGGTTTTCGTTCGGGATTATCTCTCGCATCGCAAGGAGAGTGTAGAGAAGCAGGCATATTCGCAGAGTGGAATGCGGAAAATGTTCGGATATTTCTTAAATTTAGATTGCGCGTGGATATTTGCCCGCTTGGCAGGTTTGGCTGCTGAGTGCAAGTTACAAAATTGCATATGGCTGCGGTATCGACCGGCAAATATGCGGCAAAGTGGGCTCCTGAAAACGCCCGCAAGGCGCCGATTAAACTCTTGCGTTATTCCCAGAGGCTCTCCATGCGGCATAGCTCTGCGCCGTCTTCAACTCTAGCAAGGCGGTGGAAAATTCTATTGCCGTGGCGGAAAGCTTCTGAGGAAACGGTGTTGTTAAAAAATGTTTCGCGCATGAATTTTATGCGGTACATTTTTAGCGAATGCGAGTTGCGGAATTCCAAGGGGATGGATTCCAATGCGCGGGGAACGTATTTTACGTTATTGAGGTGCATATTGAAATCCAAATCGTCATAGCGGACAACTTGGGATGTTGTAAACGCTTCCCCTTCAAAAGGCTCGATTTTCTTAAAGTCGGAGTCGGGAAGTGCCGGTTCGGCATTTATTGGCAGTTCCGATATTTTGCCAATATCTGCCGTTTTTATCGGGCGGTGCGACGATTTTTCCGCAACTAAATGTATGCTTGAACCCTTGGCGATGGCTGCCGAATTATGCAGAGCCTCAAAATCAACGTATATTCTCACAGCGGAGATGTCGCGCACCCAGACGCGCATTTCAACGGGCTCGCGCCAGAAGGGCATTTTGTTGAGATATTGGATTTGGACGTCTGTGGTAAGCCATGTTGCGCCGCTTTTGGCTAAATCGTAAGCCGCCAGATTTTTTGAAGCCATATATTCGGCGAAACATTCCTGAAAATACATTCCTATATAGAATTCTTTCAACTTGTATTCGGGGGATATTTCTGAGCTTCTTACATTGTAGACGCTGGAAAATTTCATAAATCGAAAATTTTCTTTGCACCGGATTTTTTTTCAAGGATTTTCCGTACTTAGGCTTTTATTTTTTAATATGGGAATAATAAAAAAAAGATTTTTATTTTTGCGTTTTGATGTTATAGTAGCGGCCAAATGAGTGTGATTATTTTATTGGTATTGATAGGGGCGGCGCTCGTGTTTTTGGAGACGGTTCTGGTCGGCGGAGTATGGGCTATTGCTGGTATACTATGCTGCGCGTGGGCTGTATGGATAGCTTTCACGGATTATGGAATATGGGCGGCGGCTTTTGTGGCGGGAGTGTCAATAGCCTTGTGTATTGCGGCATTTCTTGTCTGGCTCTATGTGATTCCCAAAACTCCCTTCGGAAAAAAATTCTATCTTAATTCAAAACAGGATGGAAAAGCGCCTTCGGCGGATTTTTCAAATCTTGTTGGATGCCGCGGGGTGGCGGCTACGGTGCTTGTGCCTTCGGGAAAAGTTCAAATCGGCGAAAAAATTTACGATGCAAACTCTATGGATCTCCACATAGAGCAGGGGGCGGAGGTTGTCGTGGTAGGCGCTGACGTCTTCGGAGTCAAGGTTAAAAAAATTTAAATTAAAAACATACGGAAAATAATATGCCAATAGCAACAATAGTTACAGTAATAGTCGGAATAATAGCGCTTGTAGCGTTCGTGGTGGTGGTCTCGTTCATAAACACATGGCTAAAGGCGCTTCTTGCCGGCGCGCCGGTGAGCATGCTTACGCTTATTGCCATGCGCCTAAGAGGCGTGCCCTACGGCATGATAGTCGACTCCAGAATAATGGCGGTCAAGGCTGGGTTGGATTTGACGATAAACCAGCTTGAGGAGCATTATCTGGCTGAGGGGCATTTGATTCCCACTATCCAAGCGCTGATAGCGTCGGATAAAGCGGGTATGGATTTGTCTTGGAAACAGGCGTGCGCGATAGACTTGGCTACAAAAGGCACGGGCAAGACTGTCGGCGAGGCTGTAAGAACATCTATAAACCCGAAGGTGATAGATTGCCCCAACCCCAATAGCGGGCGCAAGTCAATCGACGGCGTTGCCAAGGACGGCATACAGGTTAAAGTACGCGCCCGCGTTACCGTGCGCACAAATTTGGAGCGCTTTGTCGGCGGCGCGCAGGAGGAGACGATTATCGCCCGCGTCGGCGAAGGTATCGTTACGACGATAGGCTCTGCGGATTCCTATAAATTCGTCTTGGAGCATCCTGATAGAATTTCAAAAGTGGTTCTTGAGCGCGGGTTGGATTCCGGAACAGCGTACGAAATACTTTCCATAGACATTGCCGATGTCGACGTTGGGGAAAACGTAGGGGCAAAACTTCAGGAAGCTCAAGCTATGGCAAATAAAAACATGGCGCAAGCGCAGGCTGAAATAAGGCGCGCTGCTGCGGTTGCCCTCGAGCAGGAAATGAAGGCTAAGGTTGTGGATATGAAGGCTAAGGTTGTTGAGGCGGAAGCGCAAGTTCCTTTGGCTTTGGCGGAATCGCTTCGCACTGGCAAAATGGGGTTTATGGACTACTACCGCCTGAGAAATATCCAAGCCGACACTTCAATGCGCGAAAGCATTTCGGGTGAAAAGCCAAAGGATAAATAGGAATGTTTGATTCTTTCATCGACATAATTTTTGTCGGCGTATGCATTTTTGTGTACGCGGCCATATTTATTTCAAAGTCGAAGTCGGGCGGGGAAAGTTCCGGGTCTGATAGCCGCGGATTTTCCCGCGACTCCGCTGATTCCGAAGATGTGGAAGCCGCGCGCAGAATGGTGGCGGAAATGAGGCGCGAAAATTCCCAAAAGCCGGTTGGCGGGAATCCTTGCGAAGATTTTCCGGAAGATTTTAACCGCGAAACAGAATATTCCCCTGGGGAGGTTTTTAGCGAAAGCGCGGAATTTCCCGATATAGAAGAAGACGTTCGGCGGGCGGAAGACCCGCAAGTTCGCAGCGCATATTCGCGGACTCCTGAAGCCGGGGAAAACTTGCCTTCCTATGGACAGTCTCGGGGAGAACCGGGCGATTCGCCGTTGGGCGGAACGGCAGAATATTTTAATAACCGCAGCGATTCGGAGCGCGAATATGCTAATTCCGCGCCCGGCGTTTCTGGCGCGGAGTATGGCGGAGAGCCGGAGTCTGCCGGAATGGATGAGATAAGGCAGCGCATGGAAATCCTTTGCGCGCGTTTGGCGGAGCTCGATTCAAAAAACATCCAATCTGCGCATTTGCGCGGCGCGGCGCACCATAGCGCAAAATTGCCGCTGTTAACAGGAGGGTCATTGAATTTGCGCGACGCGATAATTGCGTCCGAAATAATATCTCCGCCATTGGCTTTGCGAGGACAGTCAGAAAATGAAATCTAATGCCATAATTTCCAAAAGGGAGCTCGAAAGCATAACTACCGCCCATTGCGCGGTTCCGCACGATTTCTTGGGAATGCACAAGTGCAGGGGCGGGATAGTTGCAAGGGCGTATTTGCCCAACGCAAAAACATGTTCGTTGGTGGACTTGCGCGACAGTTCTTCTGTGCGCATGAGATGCTTGGACAAATCCGGCTTCTTTGAAATCTTTATTCCGCGCGCGCGCAAAATTTATCCGCACAAGTTTAAAGTAGGACAATACGACGGCAAGGTCCGTTTCGAAGACGACGCATACGCGTTTCAGCCGACTTTGGGCAAGCAGGACATCTATCTTTTCGGGCTGGGCGACGAGCGCAAAATATACAACAAGCTCGGGTCCCAAATCAGGGAGATAGACGGGGTAAAGGGCGTCAGCTTTGCAGTTTGGGCGCCTACTGCGCGCAGGGTCAGCGTTGTGGGAGACTTTAACAATTGGGACGGCAGATACAATCAAATGCGGTCGCTTGGGACTTCCGGGCTCTGGGAAATCTTTGTTCCAAATGCAAAGGTTGGCGACAAATACAAGTACGAAATTCTCGGAGGCCAAAATCCGACCCCGTTCTTGAAGTCAGACCCCTATGCGGTGCGTTTCGAGCCTCCGCCGAACAATAGTTCCATTGTTTGGGATTTGTCGGGGTACGAGTGGGGAGATTCTCAGTGGCTCGAAAAAAGGGCGAATACCGATTGGAGTTCCGCCGCGATATCTGTTTACGAGGTTCATTTAGGTTCGTGGAAGACTGTTCCCGAGGACGGGAATAGGCCTTTGAGCTACACAGAAATAGGCGCGGAGCTTGCAGAATACTGCAAGCGCATGCATTTTACGCACGTGGAATTCATGCCGCTTTCCGAATATCCCTTTCCGGGGTCTTGGGGGTATCAAGTTACGGGCTTTTACGCGCCCACAAACCGGTATGGAACTCCGCGCCAGTTTATGGAAATGGTCGACATTCTCCATCAAAACGGAATCGGAGTCATCATGGATTGGGTTCCGGCGCATTTCCCGCGCGACGACTTTGCATTAGCAGGGTTTGACGGTTCGTGCCTCTATGAGCACCAGGATCCGCGCTTGGGCGCAAACCCCGACTGGGGTACGCTCTGTTTTAATTACGGCCGCAAGGAGGTGTCGAATTTCCTATTGGGGAGCGCATTGGCTTGGTTCGACAGATTCCACATCGACGGATTGCGCGTCGACGCGGTGGCATCAAT
>CALXLN010000067.1 GCA_944389215.1 uncultured Opitutales bacterium | reverse complement strand
TTTCTCCCAATATGCGCTGCTTGCCAAAAGACATTAGCAAAGTGCCTTTTGTGCCAAAAACTTTAAAAGGCGCGTAAGGCGATGTGTTGTCTTCCTGCCGGCATGCGGCGGTAAGAGACGCACCGTCATCAAATTCATATTGGGCATGGCAGTTTGAGAATCTGTCGCCGCGCGCCGGATAAGGAATATCCAACTGCCTTCCGCCCGAACCAATTACCTCAACAGGAAGTTTGCCGATAGCCCACAAAGCCATATCCAAATTGTGTACGTACTGCTCCACAATTTGGTCGCCCGAAGCCCATCTAAACGCCAGCCATTCGCGAATCTGGTATTCCACGTCGTCGGGCTTCAAATTCTTGGGGACATCATACCAACCGTGGAGATAGGAAGACTCGTAACGCAGAAAATCGGCGGCGACAATGTCTCCTATTTGCCCGTCTCTAACGCGGTTTACGGCCTCTTGAATGGCGGATTGGTAGCGCATTTGGGTTCCGCAAAGAATCTTTAGCCCTTTGCTGTCCGCCAATGGGACAAGCTCGTTGTATATCTTGCGCAACTGGGTGGCGTCGACGCACACGGGCTTTTCGGCAAACACATTCTTGCCAGCCTTGAGGCACTTTTCGATATGCGGCGTACGGAAGCACGGCGGCGTAACCAACGCCACAACGTCGGCGTTTGTCTGCAATACCTTGTCGATTGCGTCTAAACCGTAAAAAGTAGTATCTCCCGTTACCTTCCAAATTTCCGCAAATTTCTTTTCGCCCTTTTCTTTATATTTTTTTCCCAAGTGGTCTGAAAGTTTAGATTTTGCAGATTCTACTCGCTCAGGGAAAAGCTCGCCGACAGCAACGATTTCAATGTTTTCGTCCGCGTCTACCATATTTATGAGCGCACCCGTGCCTCTCCCGCCCAGACCGACAAAAGCCACCTTTATTTTGTCGCTTCCGAGTCCCGCTCCGAGAGAGAATTTCGGCATAACCATGCCCGCAGCCCCGGCCAAAGCCGCTGTTTTTAAGAATGTTTTTCTGTTCATATTGATTTTTCCTTTTGTAGATTATTCCGCGCCCCCATAGACGCCCTGAAAGCTGTGTTAATCTTATCACTTCAGCGCGCAATTTGCAATGAGCCGACTGATTTTATATTGCACTATTTTGACTTCTCCCCGCAAAAAAAATACGGGCTGAATCCAAATCTCTGCTTGATGTTAGAATAGTCTTGCCTTATGTCAAACATTTTGAAAATTATGAGAATATGATTTCGGAACAAAACCCTATAGCGGAAAACCCGCCTGAAATTGTAGGATTGTACATACCAAAATCGCTTGTGGGAAGATCGCTCTTTTTTCTGGCCACGATGCCTATTATAAGGATAGCTTTTATTTGGGTTTGGTTATTTTTCAGCAGAATTAAGACAAATATCGCAGCCGGCAATTTCTCCCCGAGAAAATTTGATTCCCTGCAGCAAACCGAGAAATTTTTTACGGAGTATTTCGCTGCCTACCTGCCAAATCAAATCTTAGGCTTTATCAGAATTTATTTAGACTGCATACTTACTTTCGGGGCGAGCGCGCTGCTTGTTTACGCAGCATACAGATTCCTAAAAAACAAAACCTTTTCCGTAAATGAATATTTTAGAACTTGGGTTATAGCGCTGGCAATTTTCCCGTTTTGGAGGATGTGCGCGATTCTATATTATACGTTCTCCGATTTTTCGGGCCAGCAAGCGCCAGAAATGTACGTTATAGACTCGCTTCTCAGCGTATTTAGCATCTTAATTGCCTTTGTATTATGCTATCTTTATTTGCGCATAATATTTAAAAAAATTCCTTTCCCTGCGGAACCGGTTTGGGCGAATGAATTTTCCGCAAAAGAGTATTTCTATAAATTTTCCAGCTCCGTAAAAACGTTTGTCAAAGGTAAAGGACTATTAAAGGCGATTCTTATATTGTTGGTGCTTCTTGCGCTCGACATTATCTCGGCAGCAATGTTCCACGTATTCGCAAACTGCGTTTAAAACAAAAACACCACGCGCCAACGCAGCAAAAGGAATCTCCGCGATAGAAATCGCTCACTTGCCGTATTCTTTCGCCGCTCACCCCGTACGGCGGCCAAAATCGGGCTGATGGCGGCACTTTACCCGCACGTGCCCGAGGCGCAAATTACCAGCCCACCAAACATACGCATCAGCGCGGTGAAATTGGCCTTTTGCGTTCCCGCCGCAAATTTATCCAGCGGGCTTGCAAAACATACCCGATGCCCCAACAAACAATCCTGCGCACGCGCACCCGCGCTGTCGCAAATTTCCCCATGTGGGCGCAGACAACCCTTCCTCGCGCGCAAAACACACACGATGCCTGCGCAAACTATACCGGCGCATGCCACGCGCTGTCGCAAATTTCCCCATGTGGGCGCAGACAACCCTTCCGCGCGCGCAAAAAAAACGGCGGCGCATCTTGCGAAGCGCCGCTTATTGCATGCTTTTGTCCGCCGCAACCCCAAGGAAAATCCCAAACGACTCCCGCCGCGGCAAGAACAATCTCCCAATAAACCGCCCGATAACTTATTCGGCGGGCTTTGTCTTGGGCAAGCCCGTTACGCGGGTAATCTCTTTGATGGCGCCACGTTTGCGGAGCAAATCAATGCGCTCAAAACGTTTGAGCACGCTGCGTTTCTTTGATGTGGCGGAACCTCCGCTCTTGAGACTGTTGTGTTGTGACATAAAAATTAACTCCTTCTTTGGAAAATCAATAAAATGTGGAATTAAAATTAGTGGGAAAAAGAATGCAAGTATTTTTTACAGGTTAAAGGAAAAAGTCTCTATTTTACGTTAAAAACCGTAATTTCCCTCCACTATTAAGACAAAAGTTTCAACGTTAATAAGCGGATTTGTAATAATAGCCGTAACGCGGCAAATGCGTTCGGGGGACTTGCAATTGTAACATTTGTCGGCTTTTACGGCGCATGGAGTCTTCCGCCCTAGCCGTTGGGCGTTCTTAGGCGCGGCTATGTTTTTTGCGCGCCATATCCCCTTTTCCACGTCGGCAGCAAGCTTATTTGTGCCGCATATGTAAAAAACCCTCTTTAAATTGGCGCCGAATATCGACCCGGCAACGCGGTTTCCCCTTCCGTCTATGTTTATAATTTCTCCCGTTTCGGCAAGGGCGTTTGCGCTTAAAACGTAAGTTTCAGCCAAAGAGGCGTTTTGCATTACATCCGCATCCGAAGAAACTGAATGGGAGTAAACTTTGTTGTTTCGGGACAAAAGACTATAAATATCAAGCTCTTGAATTGTCATTGACCCACCCATGCCGACGGTGGTTCCGGATATTTCGCCGAGCAAAAAATCTTTCAGTTTACCGGGAGAGTCAAAATAGAAAGGCTTAAAGCCCTTTACTCTAAAATTTTCCAGAATTTTCTCAATTTCCATATGTTCAGAATCTAAAAGAAGGCTATTAAAAGAGTCCAGACAAAATTTTCCAATTAGAGCGCAAGCGCAAAAAAAATGTTGTAAAAAATCAAATAATATGGTCTTGTTATTATCTGTTTGGCGATGCTTTCTGCAAATTTATCACATTATACTGCAGATTTAACCTACATAATCGCGCAAACTTACGCATTCGGCCGTGGGGACTGCCGAAGTGTTGTTTATTACGTTGTAAGACTCACGCAAGTATGCAGCGCAGCCTAAAACAATAGAAATCCCCGCTAATGAGAAATAAACAAAACAATGGAAGAAAATAATAATATCGACAGCCAAAATACCGCCGTCGAGGAAGAAGTCCAGCCCGTTCAAGAGGCGCAAAGCCAACCCGTACCGCCAATGGCGGCTTCGGATTCCTCCGAAAACGAGATTAAAGTTCAAGTGAAAAAAACCGTGCGCAAGAACGGCAGAAATAACGCAACCAAGAGAACGTCGCAAGTTTCCTCCGCCAGCGCGGCTACATGCGGCGAAATTGAAGACCTCTCAAATTTCAAGGAAAAATTGAGCGGTTCAAACGTTGAAGGTTACGGGGAAGACGAATCCTCTGAAAATCGCAAAAACTCCCGGGAGCGCGGCGAAAAGCGCCAGCGCAAACCCCGTTATGAAGAAAAACCGTCTGCGGAAGGCAATACTTCCGACGCCGAAAATTCTGCAAATCCAGAAGAATCAAAGGAAGAAAAGCCCGCGCGCAACGGTCCATCTTTTGAAACCGACAAGAAATTCGCCCCCAGAGCAATAGAAGTGGGTTTAACAGACCATAGAAGCCCGTTTTCAAACGAGTCGAAAGCCAAAGAAGGAGTGGTTTCGTATTCGCCGGAAGACTGCAAATGTCCGTCAATATCCCTTTGGATGCGCATAAAAGAAGCCGTAGCTTCAATATTCGGCAAGAAGCCCGCAAAAAAGCGCAAGAACAAATTCAACGGCGACAAGAATTGGAAGGGGCGCGAAGACCGCAAGTTTGGCAACAAGAACGGCGATTGGAAAAAAGGCGGCCATCGCAAAAACGGCGGCAATAAGCGCCGCTACAACGACAGGCGTCCCGGAGGCTCCAAGCCTTCAAAAGGCGGCGGAGAAAATTCCGCAAGCTAAGGTTGCCGAAATCACCAATAAACTGCGCGTATAAATTCAAAACCGCGCGTGCGGGCAAAAAATCCCACCCTTTTTTAGGTGGGATTTTTTTTCTTAACTTGCCCCTACGCGGGAAAGACAAAAAAATAGTTGCAAGACCTTTCAACGCCTTTGCCGCCTGCAAGCCCCAAACCCAACCTCCAGACGGCGAGAAAAACAGTATCTTCCAAAAAGCGGCGGAATGGCGAAAAACCTTTAATTCAAGCCGCAGCAGAAAGCCCGCATATAAAACAACAGAGGAAAGCAAAACGCCGCACAGTCGATTTTTATAGGCGCATTTTCTGACACTCAGCCATTACACGGCAATAAAAAACGGTAAAACCTCATTTTACATCATAACGGCACTTTGGAAAACAACCCGACTTCAACCCGCATGCGAATATCAATAATTTTCCGCGCATGCAACAATATTAAAGCTAAGGCGGACATATTGACGCATACGGCTTTTTTTGCCGGTCCCGCAGGCGCGCACGAGCACTGTTCAGGCTATTTTTTCAAAGTCAGTTCTTCAGATTTCCATAGCAACTTGCCACTCTCAAAGACGGAAACGTCGAAAATTATATCCGATTCAGGAGAAAGCGGATAAACTGAGATCTCGTACGGATAATAGTCGCGCGTTACGAGGCTTTGCGGCGATTTCATATTTAAGGCGATTTTCGCGTCCTCCGATTCAAATCCGCCCGTAAATACCACATATATCGAGTCTTTTCCAAAGGGGCCGCGTATTCTAAACGCGTGCATTTCTCCCCATCCTTTCGGCAGCTTGGATGCGTCGACGCAAATGTGCGCATCCTCCCCCAATTCCCCAAGCTTGGAAGACGGATCTTCGCAATCCTTAGCCGGTATCTTCAGAGCCACGACAGACATCGGCTCGATATCTACAATTTTATCGCCGTAAAAAGTGTATGTTTGGGGCAGCTTATTTCCGGCGACGTCGTAGCTTTCTATTACTTCGTCCGCGAGGGCGTCTTTCATTGTTTTTGAAAGGCTGTCAAACTTTACGGAAGTTGAAATTTTATTTGCGGAGTCATTGTATAAAATCGCCCATACGGTATTTTTTGAGCGCGCCAAAAGGGTGCTTACTTTCGGCGAATCGGGGCGAACGGCGCGCTTGTCCAGAATCGGGCGGCAATCGGCGTCTTCAAATACTTTCCCGCCCGATTTCCCGAATATTCTGTCGGTAAACCACACGTACCCCTGCTGGCGGACATATGGAAACGATATTCTGTCGCCGGTTGCAACCTCTATCTGCGCAAAAAGATAATCCGCCGTCTGAGCAAAGTGGCAGGGCGCGTGGTGGAAGTAAAAACTGGTGATGTCGGGCCCCATATATGGATAGCGGCTGTCGTGGGCTATGTCGGTAAATCCATTTATGTAGTAGCCGAAGAAATTGGCGTATCTGCCTATTATAGAGTGGCGCGAAAACTTCATGAGAACGTCTCTGCCCGTAAGCTGGTAGACTTTGAGCATTTCGTTTGCCCAGCTGGGCATTATTATGTTGCTAAGCAGCCCCATATAAGTCGAATGCTGTTCTATGCCGACTCCTATGCGCGAAACCAGCTTTGCCTCCACCTGTTTTTCGGGAATGAAGAACGGCAAATTTTGCTTTGCCAAATTGGCGTCTTTTAAGGTCTTTGCCGCGGCGATAGAAATATCCGCACCATGGCGGTAATGCTCCCTGCCCTTCCACCATATGTGCGATATCCCGCATGAAAAATTGTCTTCGTTGATTGTGATTTCACCTTCCGGAGGAGCCGGAAAATCCCACAACGCGGTCATGGAAAAAAACGCCCCCTTTTCGGCGTAATCGAGATATTTTTTGTCATTTGTTGCCTTGTAAAGCTCGGGCAGATACCACCAATATGGATAGAGCCCGTAATTTATGAAAGATTGAAAATTGACATCGTAGCTGTAGCCTGCCTCGAAATTCTTTTCTATCCATTTGTCGCAATCCGCCTTGATTTCTTCGAGCAGCTCCGGAGACGGATTTGCGATATAATATCCCAGCTTTTGCGTCCACATGGGCGTGGACGAATCTCTAAAATTAAGTTTGCCGTCGGGAGTTTTCGCCAAACCGTAAAGCCATTTATTCTTTCCGCCTAAAAGGGAATCTAGAGAAGCGTAATAGTCTGCCATCCAAATGTTGCCCGGAACTTTCAATTCGTGAAGATTGAGTCCGTATGCAGTTTCGTCGGTCTTAAACGTCCTAAAATGGGCGGCGCGGCGGGATAGCGTGTATTCTATTGTGGGAAGCGCTATATCCTTGTAATAATCCTCGTCGTTCAGAAGCAGCGCCGCCTCTACTTCAGCCAACGGCGAGGAATGCGTTGAAAGATCGTCGCCCTCGATATTCCACCTTGCCTTGTGTTTGGGCGACCATCCGCTATACTCGCCGTCCTTCAAGTATTGGGCGATATTTGCAAGCGCGTCGGAAAAAGAAGTGCCGAAAGACTCGCGCAACTCTGCAGCCGCCGTAAAAATTTTTGTGTCTATAAGCTCAAGCGCGTCGCACCAATCTCCCGCAACATGCAACATATACCAAGATGCCTCGACAGTTTCTCCTTTTTTCTTCTTCGAGTTCACGCCGCCCAATATGGGTTGGAATATTGCCGATTGCGGATTGTACGAAGGCGCCGCCAGCGAAAATCCGTACACTCCGCCGCCGTGCCTGGACCACTCGAACGGCAAATAATCGGGATTGGCAGCGACGCCGGTTGTAAATGAAACGGAATCGACCTCGCGCTCTATTATTGAAATTGGCTTTGAAAGAAGAGTCGTAGTCATCATGCGCGGCTCTTTCATAAGCCTGCGCCCCTGATAGGGAGTCGGCATAAAAGCGGCTTTAACTTTGTCTTTCGGAACTTCGTTAAACGATTTCAAGCCCATGGAATAATATCCGTCTTTGTCCGCCTTGTACGAAATATCCACTTTTGCGTACTGACCCTTTTTGGGAAGTTTGATTGTAGCCTTGGCGCCGTTTTCAAAGACAATTTCGGCAGCGCGCGAGTTTTTCTTTTTGACCTGCGATATGCGCATGGGCGACACTTGCCCCACTGCGTACGGGTTTATGGGTGAAAGAGCCAAGTTTATAGGTTTTTTGTTCACTTCGGCGATTATGCGCGCATTGGACTTTTTCCATGTGGAAAAATAGCTTCTATCCGAAAGTTCAGCGGATTCGTCGTAAAGCATGAAGAAAAGCTCGCCTTTAAACGGCGGAAGCTTTATCCATTTGCCGTCTTTTAAAATTTTTGCGGACCTTTCGTAAAAATTTTTTCCGCCGTCGCCTTCTTTCTCTGTGAAAACAATCTTGCAGTCGGCGTTGTTTATGAATACCACATCGGGATTTTCTACGTCTTTCAGCGGTTTTAGGTCTATAAAATAATTTTCAAGAGTGTATTTTATTTCTCCGTGCGCGGCTTTTATCTTTTTGCGGTCGGACTTTTTCAATCCGGAAGGATTAAAGTTTTTATCGGTAGTAAATATGAACGCGTCCGTGCGCGAGAATCCAGCCAGCGGTTTTATCTGCAAAAGATGGTCGCCCGCGGACAATTCCATCTCCCCCAATTTTTCCCAGCGCAACCCGTCGCAACCGTGCATTCCTCCGCGCTTTTCCAAAGCCTTTCCGTCTATTTCTACGGAAAATATGCGCGTGCGCGGAGAAAGTTTTTCAAAGTCTACAGAATTAACCCAGACATAATAATTGCCGGCCTCCTTTATCGGTATAAGCGTCGTGGGCGTAAAGCGGCTGGTTCCGCCTTCGAGAACAAATTCGCGCTCGTTCGGGAAATTCGCCTTGTACCAGTCCCCCTTGAACTGAAATTCTTCCGTTTCAAAAAGCAGCGTCGCTGCTTGGCTGTGGGCGGCAAAAATCCGGCAAGAGGCTCAGCTAGCAAGATTCCGGATGCACCTTCACGTTTGTATGCGCGGATATATTCAACTAAAAACTCCGAAATTTTTTCCAGCAATAATTCAAGAATTTTCGAATTTTCCAAACAAACCTTACGTATATTGCGCGCCCCAAGCATCTGCCAGGCCGCAGAGTACGGACCGCACAAACACGCATACACGGGACGATCCAGAATGCGCTTTGACGCAATAGACGCGCCTTTTAAATAAATTCCGGTCCGCGCCGCCCCAACGCAGGGCACTTTTAGGGCTATTATATCCTTTGGGCCCTCCAAACAGTTTGCGGCTACAACCGGAATTGAATCTTTTCCGAATTTGACGCGCGCGCCAAACGCCTCAGCTTCAACCGACAAATCCATAAAACAGAAAGCCGCCCCCGCGCGTATTCTCTTTGCCACCGCAACCGCTGCCTCCGCCTGCGATTCGGCTGACGAAAGAATTTCCGACACGCTTCGCCCCAAGAGCGAAGCCGCAGGATAGGCCAGTATTGGCAAGCCAAGCCGCCTGTCGAGGTTTGCGCGCATCGGGATTATTTTAGTATGCTCCTGCTTTTGCTTTTTACCTCCTTTGCGTGCGCTATTTTTTCAAATATAATAGACCGTTCCTCCGCCGACAAGAATGTGGAAGCGTCCGAACGCACGAACGCCTCAAGAGACAAAAGCTCTGGCATGGGGATTCGCGTTCTCGCCGCCAAGCGCGCCAAAGACGGCAAATCTCCGCGCTCCGAATAGATTTTGGCAAGTATGTTTTTTATGCGGTAATCTTCGGGAAAATTTTCTTTGGAAAGTTCGCATAGCAATTCGGTTTCCTTATGCAAATTGCAGCGCATGAGAAAATTCGCAAGGTTTATGATTGACGCAGGCCTGGATTTGTTTGCAAGCGCAAAATTCCTTATTGCCCCTTCGACATTTTTTCCGGACATCGCGTCCGCGGTTATTTGCATACCCTCCAACAATTCCTTTTGGCTTGAATTATCCTTAAACGAATACGACAAAACCATAAGCTCCTCGACGGCCGCATCAATTTTGCCGGTTACCAGCAAAAACTCCACATAAACTAACCTTATAAAATTGTTCAGCTTATCGTTTTTCAAATCCACTTTTACGCATTTGTCCATTAAAATAGGGTCGCGTATTTTCACCGCGTAAGACGCAAGTTTTGCCATTGCCATGGCAGAGCCCGAAAAAGTTTTCAAGTACTCGTCGATATTCCTATTGCGCTCGATTTCGTCCGTGGAACGCTCTATTTGCAGGAGTTTGCTAGAATACAGGTCGCTGGACATAAGAGCTTTCGTATCCTCCGCCATTCTAAGCATTTCTTCGTCGCCAAGCTCCTTGTAAAATTCCGCAAGCATCGCGTAGGCGTTCTCCGAATTTTTCCGTCTTTTCGCCAGTTTTTGCGCCAATTCCAGGGCTTTCAACTCATTGTTCTGCTGCCACATTATGCGGCATGAAATTTCTTCGCCTATCTGCGTGCCGGCAATGCCGTGCTTTTTCACGACATTCCATGCGGAAATAAAACCCCCAACCGAAACGTATGCAACCGCCAGATTGGCCGCAAAAAATTTATTTAACTTGGGCGATTCAAATTCCGTTAAAAACTTCTCCAAAATAACCGAAAGTTCGTCGTCGTTTTTCGCCGCATGCATCGACTTTATCACGGGGGACGCTATGGCAGTTATATCGCTTTCTTTAAGAAATTTTGAGTCCAACAGTTTCTTTGAAACGTCGACAAACTTCTGCGCGTAATCAGGAGAAATCATAAATACGGAGAGAGCCATTTTTATGTATGCGACATTTTTCTTTTCCAAGGCCAAATCCAATCTGTCGTCCAAAATAGTAGAAGCAAATGTAGGATCCTTCAGACCCAGCAAATAAATTTGCGCTAGAGTCACGCGCGCCTCCAAATTGTCCGGAGACTGTATGACGCCCTTATAGAGGTATTGAAGGGCTTTTGACGGATCCTTTTCCTTTATGGCTTCATATCCTCGTTTTATATTATATTCGCCCATATCCCTGCGGTGTTCGGAAATATAGAAAGGCAAAAGAGCGACCTTTACAAAAGATACTTCGTCGTATCTCTTTATAAATTTGTACCCGCACCAAACGGCAACAGACGCAGATATCCATATAAACACAAACGAAAAAAAAAAAAAAAACGCTATCCTTTTATATCTCGGAACGATTTTCCAACGAACTGTCTTATTGTCGAAAACGCGCTCAAACGCCCCGAAAAATATGTAGCGCGAACGCGCGCCCACCAAGCGGGCCATTCTATGGGCGTCCGCCGCGTTGACTTTGACTCCGCGCGCCCCGCCTGCAGCCGGGCTTCTTCTGGAAATATGCTTCCGGCCAAAATCTTCGCCGCCTCTTAAATTCTCGCGGCGATTGCGATGTCCGTGATGTCTTCTACCGTCTTCCATAGGAATAATTCTATATTTCTAAACGCGCGACTCCAAATACCCGCGTTTTCAAAACAATCTATGCCTTTGCCAATAATAATACAATTGCGCCAGTTTTACGACCATAACCCCCAAAGTTCAAGAATAAATCATTACGAATCCACAGCGCACCTTGCAATATCGTGGATAGTAAGAATTCCGACGACCTTCTTGGGATTTCCGGCATCCACGATTGCGGCGTCGTAAAATTCGCTGGAGCAGAAATGGCGCGCTGCTGCCGATATGGTGTCGCCGGCGTATAAAAAGTTTCCCTCCCTTCCTCTAACCATAAACTCGCCGCATTTTTTGCCAGAATCCGCGTTTTTGCGCAGCTCTTCGAGCGAAACCATTCCGATAAAATCCGAATTTGCGTCAAGAACAGGATACGATTTAAAAGCCGCGCCTCTCTTTTTTAAGACGGATAATATTTCCGCGGCCAAATCCGACGAGCACACGCACACGGGATTAAATGACATTATTGTAGAAATCGGCAAAGCCTCCCAATCGCGGTTATTTTTTGCAACAGGCATTTTGCGCAAAGTAATTCCATCCTGAAGCAAGAGAGAATCGTACAATCCCACCGGGTGCAGTTTGCAGGCTATGGCGTAGGCCAGCAAATTGGAAAACAACAGCGGAAGAATCAGAGAATAATTGAGCGTCAACTCGAAAATCATCAATATAGAAGTAATGGGGCATCTTATTATAGACGCAAAGCAAGCGCCCATTCCCAAAAGCACGCAAGCGCCGACAAGCGATTTGTCGGCGCCGAAGACCAAGCATACAGACATTCCAACTGCGCCGCCCATCATTCCGCCTATAACCAGCGTTGGCGAAAACAATCCGCCGCTTCCGCCCATAGAATAGTTTATAATTGTCGCAATAAACTTGAGAACGAAAATCATAAACATCGCTTTCAGGCATACCGCTCCTCCGAATGCCGGAATTAAAACCCCATATCCCACGCTAAACACGGAATTGTAGCCTGTAAAATAATAGCAAGATATGGCTATTGCTCCCACAATTAATCCGCCGAGAGCTGCTATCAGACAAAACGGCAAGTGTATTTTCCCGCGCGCAAAAGCCCTAAATTTCAATAAAATCTTGAGAAACGCATTGCCAGCCAACCCCGCAAAAACCGCAATCGGCAACGCGATTGCCATCCACCATCCCGTATGGAATTCCTCAACGCCCACCGGCAATACCGGATTTTCCCCCAATATTATGCGAGACACCGCCGCGGCTACCACTACGGAAATAATCAGACCTCCAACTCTCCTTGCCTTTCCAAAGCCGCCCAATAATTCTTCAAACACGAAAGATATCGCAGAAAGCGGGGCGTTAAAACTTGCCGCAATACCCGCGCCCATTCCGGCGGGAACGGATTCGCGGATAAGCTGCTTGGGAAATCCGAAATTTTGCGCCATAGCCGAAGCCGCCGAAGCGCAAAGATGGACTGTCGGCCCCTCCCTGCCCGCCGAATTTCCGAAGCCGCAAAATATCGCTCCCAAAACGAAGCGCTGTACAGCATCCCGCCATTTTAACAATCCGAAATTATTATAGTAAGCCGCCTTAGTTTGCGGTATGCCGCTTCCCGAGGCGCTTTTTGCAAAACTAGAAACACATACCCCCACAATTAATCCGCCGAAAGCCGGCATGAGAGGCATCAGCCAAAATCTATTTTCCTCTCCCAGAACTCCGCCAAAATTCCATATAAAAGAGAACAATCCCTCAATAGCCAATCTAAATCCCACAGAAAGCAATCCAGCAACCGCTCCGACGAGCGCGCAAAAAAACACAAAGCGCTTTTCCATGTTTTCAGATTTTTTTAACAGGCAAGTTATGTTTTTAGGCAATTTCATTGGGCAAATATTTTCAAAGCTAGCCTCCGCAAACTTCCTGTAAAGAAAAATTGCCAACGACTGTTGCAAAAAAACTCCGCGCGGCAAAAAACCGCGCGGAGTTTCTAAAGACAAATTACTTGTTTAAGTTTTTCCAGCGCAGCATAGCCTCCAAGAAATAGTAGTCCGCATAAGTTAGAGGAACGTCAACCTCGCTCTTAAATGGTATCGCGCCGACAGAATGTTTGAGAAAGAAATTCCCGTTTTCCCCAACCTGCGCAAGGTATTTTGGCGAAGCAAGAGTACGTATCTGGGTCTCTGCGGTTTTTCTGCATTCAGCTGCCAAAGACGCGTCTTTGGTCAAAGTGGAAAGCTCTATAAAAGCCGAAGCCATTATCGCTCCAGCGGAAGCGTCGCGCAGAGTTTTTTCTCCGCCCTCGGCGTCAAAATCCCAATAAGGAATTTTATCCTCCGGCAGATTCTTATGCCCAATTATAAATCGGGCTATCTTTTCCGCCTGTCTTAAATACGACTCGTCCAAAGTCTCGCGGTACATCATTGTATAGCCGTAAAGCCCCCAGGCCTGCCCGCGCGCCCATGCGGAAGAATCGCTTAAGCCCTGCCATGTCTGGGTTAGGTGGGGCTTCCCCGTTTTTTTGTCGTACGAAACAACGTGAACCGAACTGTTGTCGGGGCGGAAATGGTTCTGCATGGTCTTGTCGGCATGGGACTTTGCAACGCGCGCGAAAACGGAATCTTCCGAATTTTTCGCCGCAAACTCCAGCAATTCTAGGTTCATCATATTATCGATTATAACCGGATACTGCCACTTGCCGTTGTTGTCTGAATCCCAGCTCCGTATGCATCCTATTTTCTCGTCAAAACGGGTGCAAAGCTTTTCGGCGGCGGCAATTAAAATCTTTTTGTACGATTCGTTTTTGGAAATTCTGTATCCGTTTCCGTAACTACAATAGAATTGAAACCCTATGTCGTGGTCCGTTTTGCCTTTTAAAAGCGGGTTCAACATTTCGGTATACCGCACTGCTGCGTCTTTGAGTATGGGGTCGCCGTCGTACTCGTACAAATACCAGAGAGTTCCCGGAAAAAAGCCGCTGCACCACCAGTTAACTCCAGATAGCGCCAATTTCCCTTTTTCAAAAGTCCTAGGCATTTTTCCGGGATTCGGCTCCAGACTTTTCAACATTCCCAAAGCTTGAGCCTTGCACGTTTTCATGGTCGAATCAATGAGCGCGGAAGTCGTTTCGGCAAAAAGCCCCGCAGCAAGCGAGGCGAGAGCCAAAGTTAAGAATAGGATTTTTTTCGTCATACGGATGTTTCAGTTTTATTGTTGGTATAAAAATCAAACGCCGAGCCCCAAAACTCTCGGCAGCCAAAGGGAAAGTTCGGGCACGAACGTAATAAGCATAAGAGCGGCTACCATAGCCGCAACATACCCAGCCAAACTGGGAGCCACTTTTGCCATGCTGGTTTCGCCTACGCCGCACCCGACAAATAGGCACGTTCCAACCGGAGGAGTGCAAAGGCCTATCGAAAGATTTGTTATCATTATTATTCCGAAATGCAGGTCGCTTATTCCCAAGCTATGTGCGATAGGCAAAAATATCGGCGTAAAAATAAGAACCGCCGGCGTCATATCCATAAAAGTCCCGACTATCAAAAGTATTATGTTTATTATTATAAGCAGAGCCACTTTGCTGTTGCCAAAATACATCAACGCCTCTGCTATTTGCGCAGGCGCGTTGGACATTGTCATAATCCAGCTCATCGCCGTGGACGCCCCTATTATCATCATTACAACACCTGTAGTTTCCGCAGACTTTGCGAGAATATCCCACATTTCGGAAATCTTAATGTCGCGATAGACTACAAACTCCAATACGAAAGCGTATGCGACTGAAATCACCGCGGATTCCGTAGCAGTAAAGACGCCTCCGAGTATTCCGCCGAGCACTATAAAAACAAGCAACAGGCTCAAAAACGCCCTTTTGAATGCGCGAAGTATCAGAGGAAAATCGAACGCGCCCTCCGGTTTTATTTTGCGCCGGCGCGCATAGAGGAAGCTCGCCGCCATTATGGCGAGCCCAAGCACGATTCCCGGAACGACTCCCGCCAAAAACAGCGCACCGATTGAAAGCCCGCCGACTGCGACCGAATACACTATCATTATATTGCTGGGCGGAATGAGCATTCCCGTTGTGGACGAACACACTGTCAACGCAACGGACAAATTTTTTCCGTAGCCTTTTTTCTCCATTTGAGGAATCATGAAAGAGCCTATCGAGCTCACCGCGGCGACTGCGCTTCCGGATATAGAGCCGAAAAGCATGCAAGTAACCGTATTGACGTACGCCAGCCCACCGGGGAACCTGCTTACGAGCGCCGCAGCCAAATCTATCAGCCTCACAGCCATGGCTCCCCTGCCCATTATCATTCCTGAAAGTATAAAGAACGGAATCGCAAGCAAAGCAAAGCTATCCGTGCCGTGCGCCATGGAAGTTGCCACAATTTCAAACGGCTCCTTTCCCGACGCAAATATCGCAGCGCACGACGAAAGCGCTATGACAACCGCTATCGGCGCAGACAGCAGCAAAATCAATGCAAAACCTGCGCATAATATGGCAAACGGCGCACTCATTTTTCGCCTCCTTTTTTTTCGGATTTCGCGCCTTCGGACAATATTCTGTCAAATAAAAACAGCGTCGAGAAAATCCCGCTTATCGGAACGCACAAATACACCTGCCACATATAAATCGGCATAGAGACAAGCCTGTTTCCCGACTCCATAGACGTCAAAATGAGCAAAATTCCACCGAATGTAAGAACTCCCAACGAAAACACAGCGCACAAGCCCAAGGCAATTTTTGCGCACAGCCTATGCGCGGACGGTTCAAAACGCTCCGATAGAAAATCAAGGCCGATGTGCGCTCCGCTGCCGAAAGCGTACGCTCCCCCCAGAAACGTAACCACAATCAGGAGCATTCTTGCAAGCTCTTCCGTAAAAGCAGCCTGCGTTCCGAACAAATACCTGGTTGCGACCCCCCATAATACCGAAAGCGTAAGCAACGCCATCGCCACGGCGCAAACGCCGCCCAGAAACCGTTTCGACACTTCGGACGCTCGCGAAATACTTAGCGGTAAAAATTTCTCTGCCATGATTTATTCGAAGTCCCTTATCTTTTTTATGAGCCCGCCGATTTCAGTGCCGTCGTAATGTTTATATATGGATTCCGCGACCTTTCTAAACGCCAGCTTGTCAACTTCTATAAAATTTACGCCCTTTTCGGAGAGGGCTTTTTTTGCCTCGTCAGTTTTTTCCCGCCAAAGTTTGCGCTGAAATCTCGAAGACTCCGCCGCCGCCTGCGCAAGCATTTTGCGTTCATCTTCCGAAAGTGAATCCCACGCGCGCGCCCCTATTATCAAAACATCGGGGATGCTCGTGTGTTCGTCCATAGTGCAATTTTTTGCGACCTCGAAATGCGCGCTGGTGTAATACGTTGGGAGATTGTTTTCGGCTCCGTCGACGATTCCCTGCGCCAAAGAAGTATATGTCTCGCCCGCTGAAATCGGAGTGGGAGACGCCCCGAACGCGGAAATCATATCCATGTCCGCGCGCGAATTCATTACTCTTATTTTCATTCCCCGCAAATCTTCGGGGGAATGAATCTGTTTTTTTGAGGTATAAAAACAGCGTGCCC